>DAOVRJ010000072.1 GCA_030628225.1 Candidatus Zixiibacteriota bacterium
CATCAATGAAAGCAGTTTTTAAACCTATATCAAGCGAATCCTCAAGCGAGTTTATGACAAAGGCGGGAATAGTATCCATTTCAACTTCGCCGTAAAATATTTTTATGTAGGGGTAATCCCTATGCTCCCCTTGACGCCAACCACTTATCGCTATGTCGTCGTAACCGTCACCATTTATGTCCCCATCACCAGTAATCTCAGCTCCAAAATAGTGATATGCAGAATCCCCTACCACTGACCAATCTGCGATACTGTCCGGCTCTGCTCCGCCAAAGTACAGGGTAACCCTTCCTTGACTTGAGTGCCAGTTGATATCCGATCGCAAGATGTCATCGTATCCGTCACCATTCACATCACCAGCAGCACATAGCCTTGCTGCATAAGGAAGAATCAAATCGGCCAGAGTGTCAAGCTCAGCCCCCCCCCAGTAGACCATCACTAGCTCAGTAGAACCAATGGCGAAGTCGGCAAAGGAATCACCATTGACATCGCCCAAATTGGAAATGCGACAACCAAATAAATTTTCATTTTCCTTAGAGAAAACCACATCCGGGATCGTGTCCATGGGATTGCCACCAAAGTATATGAATGCCTTTCTATCCCCTGGTGCGCCGACCAAAATGTCATCAAAGCCATCACTGTTTTGATCCCCCAAACCTGCAACTTGATATCCCAACTTGGAGCCTGCACTATCACCTTCAGCCAAGAAAAGCTGGACGACATCTCGGTCTGATTGGGCACTTGGTGTTTGGTATAAAAGCAGAATCATGAGAAACATCAAGCTAGTGGCAAAATTCATTCTGATCATCTTCACATTTCTCATATGATGAATTTCCTCTCTAGCAAAGGAACGATCCCGATTCAGCTCTATCAACCGAATCAAAGCCAATTAAACGGGGCAGGCTTACAAAATTCTTAGCAGTCTGGAATAATTATAGAATCTGCCAGGAATAAGCCCACAACCTGGTCCCCGTATACCAGTATAGTAGATGCTCGTTGCGATGTAAAGGGAAATAACAGAGAGATGACCCTACAGCTCGATCCCCAGGGATATCCGGTGCGTATCGCCCAGATCGGAGGAGTGGGGCACGAAGGCGTAGTCGATGCGGAATCTCTTCTGCCTGAGGCCCAAGCCTGTTGAGAAGCCCTTCTCATCATAGCCTGTTTGATAACCGCACCTCAGGGCAACGAGATCATATAGCCGGAGCTCGCCTCCGGTGTGGACCCGCAGCCTGTTGTCCGCGGGTTTGCTCAGGTCCATGGCCAGGGTTACATCTGTGCTCTGGAAGCTGAGCAGACCAGGGCGGTAGCTCAGACCCAGCTTGTAGATGGCCGGCAGGCTGAATTTCTCAGAGCGCAGCTTCATCTTGGGCCCCAGGCTGAGAATGCTTCCCCCCGCCGTCAGGCCATCCACGAAGGTGTCGTACTGGAATCCGGCGTCCACGGCCCATCCCCAGCCATCGTCCAGATAGATCTTCTCATACAAAATCTTCAGGGAGCCGCCCAGATTCCATCTCGAGCCTATTTTTCTGGCATAAGATAGAGCCAGGGCCAGGTCGTGGGAGCTGAAGGTGCCCAGAGGTTGGTCTGAGGCTTTGACCCGTCTCTCGATCTGGGCTACGGTGTTGAGGGTCAAGCTGAGGCCGTAGGCATGTGTGTCCCGGCTCAGGACAGCGCCCAGGTATTCGAAGCGGATGTCCTGAAACCACTCGGCGTGCATCATGGTCAATTGACTTCCCTGAAGTTGGCAGATACCAGCGGGGTTCCAGTACAGAGCGGTGGCGTCATCGCTGACGGCCACAAAAGCCTCGCCCATCCCGGTGGCCCGGGCTCCGATCCCTAGCTTCAAAAAAGCCAGGCCAGCCGTGCCGGCCTCAGAATAGGGCGCGCCCAGGGCCGCTAGAGGTAACAGGGTGATTATGAGCAGGGTCAGGGCAGTGGTCTTTCTGGCCATGATTTTCTCCTAAAACTGGAAGTGCAGGGTGAAGATGTGAGAGCTTTCCTCTGTGACCGAGTCGAAGAACAGAGCGTAGTCCAGATGGACGGTGTTGGTCGAGATGGGCTTGATCAGGCTGGCCCCGAAGGTGGGGGTGCTTTCTTCCAGACCCGCCCGGAGCATGAGCACAGGATGGACGGAGAACTCAGCTCCCAGGTGTGTTTTCAAACCTTGCTTGTGGTTCTTTTCCAGATCGGCGGCCACGGTAAGCCGCTCCTGGAGAAGCAGGTAGGAGGCTCCGAATCTGGTGTTGACCGGAAACTCGTCGTAGGTGGTGGTCCCCTTATCCCATACCTTTTCAGTGTCCCAGGTGTATTTGGCGTTCAGATCCTGCACTAAAAGGCCCAGGTTCAAATTGGAAATGGGGGAAGAGAACAGGCCCACATCGAAGCCGAAACCGGTGGCCGATGTGTCCACCAGCTTGTAATACAGGTACTTCATACTCAGGCCCGCGCTGAGGAAGGGGGCCATTTTAACACTGAAGGCCAGGCAGAAAGCGTTCTCCGAGCTGGTCAGCTCGCCCGTGGGCTGGCCGTTGTGATCCCGGCCCACAATGTCGCCTACCCCGGCGTGCATCCAGGCCAGGCCCAACCCTGCCGTTGGCTCCACGGGTATCACTGCACCCGTGTAAGCCAGCCGTCTGTCCCAGGGCAGTTGGCTGTAAGAAAAGGTAACTTCCCGGATCCGGTGATGGGAGATCGCTGCTGGATTCCACCCAATGGCCGAGGCCCCATGGGCCAGGGAAACATAAGCCCCGCCCATTCCCAGAGCCCGGGCGTCGGTCCCCATGCGCAGGGCGGCGCCGGCCCAGCCGGCATCTCCCTCATCGGCCCAGAGACCGGCCACCCCCAGGAAAATGGCCAGCATAAGACCGAAGAGAGCCAGAGCTCCTGATTTTATTAGCCCCTGCGAAGTTCGCACCATTTTTCCTTCCCTTATGATTCAGTCCAAAACGACGATTTTGCTGGAGCCCATCACGTTACCGTCCGATTCGATTTTATAGAAGTAAACCCCGTTGGCCACCACCGTGCCATTCTCATTTTTGCCGTCCCAGAACTCCCAGATCTCCTCGCCGCCGGACTGATGCTTTGGGCCAATGATCCTGACCAGATCCAGGGCGAAGTCATAGATCTTGATTGTCACCTGGGCGTCTGCTGGCAGACTGTAGCGGATCTTGGCCCCCAGTTCCTCCCGGCTGGGAGAGAAGGGATTGGGGTAGGCGTAGGTCAGGTTCTGGCCCAGAGTGGGTGGGGAGAAACGGAAGAAATCCCACGTCTGGCCGCCGTTGGAGGTGTAGGCCAGGCCGTCCAGGGTGCCCGCCCAGACGATGTCATCCAATACGGCCACCGAGTAAACCTCGCTGCTGGGCAGGCCCTGGCTGGCAGTGTACTGCATCCAGGTTTGTCCCAGATTTGAGGTTTTCAACAGTCCGATGCTGGTGGCCACCCAGACGGTGGTATCCTCAAAGGCGAAGTTCCAGGCTCCCTCGCCGATAGAACCTCCCAGGAGAACCTGCCAGGTCTTCCCGGTGTCAGCGCTCATGCTGATGGCGGTGAACTGGCCGGACCCGGTGGGCTTGGTGCCGGCCCAGATATTGAACTGATCTCCCAGGTACTGCGCGGCCAGAGAGACCACGAAATCTCCGGAGATGCTGGAATTAGAGTGGTTACTGACCACCCAGGAGGAGCCGGCGTCGGCGCACTGGTAGATGCCGCCGGCCGTTCCCACCCACACCCAGTTATCCCAGGCGATGACCGAGAAAGCGACATGTCCGCGGGGATCGCTGGGATCTATGGGGCCGGACTGCAGAACGGCCTTCTGCCAGGTTTCTCCAGCGTCTGTGGATCTCCATAACCCGGTGTACGGCGCGCTCAGGCAGCCGCCGCCCCAACTGGCCACCCATATGGTATCCCCGTTGATGGCCATGTCGTAGGTGACGTTCTGCATGGGCGTATCGCCGGTTGGCGGATCGCAGGTCCACTCCTCGTAGGGAAACGATGCATGGCTGAATCCCATGCCGTAGAGCAGCTCATCCTGGCCGATGACGGTGTCTCCCACCGAAGCGGCCCAGGCCTCTTCTGACCCCACGGCGATGGCGCTGATGCTGTTGCCGCACAGGCCATGGACCCGGGTGTAGGTGATCCAGTTCTCCAGATTAGTGGGCTCGCCGGCGGACCGGGTGATTCCCCCGCCGGTTCCGGCCCACAGATGCTGTCCGTCGGAGATCAGGACGCTGATGACGTTGTCCGTGAAGCCCTTGATGGGCTCCTCTCCCGTAAGACGAAAGGCCGTGGGCACGGCCAGGGATTCCCCCGAAAACAAGAAAAGGGCGATCACAGCCGGGACCAGAGCGCCCTTAAATCTTCCAGCCATAAAAAATGCCTTTCTCAAAATTGCGTGAAGGACTTGAGAGGGCAATAGGAACATAAAATACCCAATAGGAAATCCGTTGTCAAGGCAGATTTTTTCAGAAGTGGAGTTGAGAGCGGACCCCCCGGGTCAAAGAAAAATGTTGACTAAGGCCTTTTTTCTGCCTATTCTTCTTGGGGCTGGATGTGTTTTTGGATGTATTAAAAGTGGCATCTGGCGGCCTCGCTCTTTTCCAGCGGCAGTAGGCAGTAGGGGTTGATGGCAAAATGAAAAATGAAAAATGAAAAGTGCAAAGGGCAAAGGGCAAAGTGTAAATGGCAGTCAAACTCTGCTTTTATGAATCTTGAGTCTCGAATCTCGGCATTCAGCTTTTACTAGTCTCTAGTCTCCAGTCTCTGGTCTTGCTTTTACCAGCATCCAACATCCAGGATCCAGAATCTCAATACATCAGCTCCTAACATCCCCGAAGGCACCAATTCATGCGCTACATTGGCAACAAGACGAAGCTTTTAGGATTCATCGACGAAGCCATGGAGACACTGGGCGTCCGCTCCGGGATCTTCTGCGATATCTTCGCCGGCACGGCCAGCGTGGCCCGGCACATGAAGAGCCGGGGATTCAAGGTTATCTGCGGCGATATTATGCGCTATTCCTTCGTCCTGCAGTGGGCCTACGTTGTGGTCAACACATATCCCCGCTTCGCCAGGCTGCCCCGGGAGGTGGGCATCAATGGCTCTTGGGCTGAGGGCCACACCCCAGGACCGCTGCAAAAAGTGGTCCAGTTCCTGAATCAGCAGACGGATGGAGAGGGGGGATTTATCTACCGAAGCTACTGTCCCGGAGGCACCGATGGCCGCCGACTCTATTTCACCGACGAGAACGGCAAAAGGATCGACGCCATTCGCCAAACTCTGGACGATTGGCGGTGCCAGGAGCGACTCACCGATGATGAGTACTATCTGCTTTTAGCCGCCCTGCTGGAGTCGACCGACGCCGTGGCCAACATCTCCGGGGTCTACTGCGCTTTCCTCAAGGAGATTCAGCCCAACGCAGACCGCCGGCTGTGCCTTCGTTCGCCGGCCCTGACCACCGGAAATCCCCAGCGGCACCAGGCTTATCAACGGGATGCCAATGAGCTCATCGCCAGGATCCACTGCGATATCCTCTACTTGGACCCGCCCTATAATCTACGCCAATATGCTGGAAACTATCATCTTCTGGAGTCCATCGCCGAGGGTTGGTCCTGTGGCGAGCCGGAAATATACGGAAAGACAGGATTGCGTCCTTACAAGCATCAGCGCTCCCGCTACTGCTCACGCAGAGGAGGCCAAGAGGCCCTGGCGGACCTGGTGGAGAAGGCCAGGGAGAAAGCCGGCTGTACCCATCTGCTGCTGAGCTATAATGACGAGGGAACCATTCCGGCACAGAGCATCGAGGAGATTCTCCGTGCGCAGGGGAGATCGGGGACTTACCGGAAGTTTCAGAGGGCTTACAAGCGTTTTCGCAGCGACTCCGATGGTCCCAACCGCCGGTACCGGGGAGATCAGGTCACCGAGTGTCTGTACTATGTCCGGATCAGGTGAAGATGGGGAATTAAGGCTGGTGCGAGCGATCTTATCCTCAGGACAGATTTTCACACAGCCGGGCCAGCCGGGCCAGTTGTTGCAGGGTGGTCGCCAGATTTCTGGCCACGAAGATTTGATGAGAGGTGATTGGACGGCGCAGGTAAAGGTTCCGCTCCGTGAGTTGGAGCGAGTGGAAGGAACTCAGTTGAAGCAGTAGATTCTTGATTTTCCTGTGAGAGAGCAGACGCCGCGAGCGGGGTCGCTCGGCAGAGGTGATGGCATACATATCATCTATGATTTTATTCCCTGTGCGGATGTGCCGCCACCAGATCAGCCTGTTCAGCCAGCCGAGCCGGTTTTTCGGCCCTATCTTCATCTCCAGGGAGCATGAACAGCGCATGCGGATGAGCAGGTATTTGTCGGTGCTCAGGGGATCGGATCCGGCCTTGGTGGTCTGCTGAGCGATCTCGACTCCCACCGGGCGCCTCTGGAAGGTGCCGGTGAGCCGAGGATACGGTGAGGTGGTCTGGGATCCCGGACCACTCGCCGGATGGAGTTCTCCCTCCAGCAGCGCGGTCAGGATCTTAATTTGATCCGCATACTCTTTCTGATAGGGTATGAAGGGAATGGGCATGATTTTGGGCCGGGAAGGAGTTTGTTGAATATCGGGAAACAGTAAGTAATACCCTTTTTCGAGGTCGTTGTCAAGGGAAAAGTCCTATGAAGGGATTAGGGATTGGGGACTAGGGGTTAGGGAAAGGCAAAGAAAAGAGATTAGGGGACACGGAAAAATGAGGCATAGGTGTTGAAAGCTTTGGGGTTGGGAAGGGTCCCTAACCCCTAACCCCTTATTTCCATTTCACGAACACGAACACGATTCCCTCCACTTCAGAAAGGTTATCTCATGAAGCCTTTGATGGTCAGCATTTCCGGCGTCCGGGGTGTGGTGGGCCAGAGTCTGACCCCGGAAGTTCTGGTGAACTATGCCTCCGCCTTCGGGCTGCTCTGCCGCGGAAGCAAGATCGTCGTCGGCCGTGACTCCCGCGTCTCCGGCCAGATGGCCCGGCATGCCGTTCTGGCCGGGCTTCAGGCCGCCGGCTGCTGTGTGGTTGATCTGGGGATGTGTCCCACGCCCACGGTGCAGTTGGCCGTGGAGGACCTGAAGGCATCCGGGGGCATCGTCATCACCGCCAGCCACAACCCGCAAGAGTGGAATGCCCTGAAGTTCATCGGGCCCAGCGGACTGTTTTTGGGCCCCAAACAGAGCGCCCGGCTGTGGAAATTGGCCGGCAAGTCGAAGAAGACCTACCTGCCCTGGGACCGTCTGGGCACACTCTCCACCGACTCGGAGGCCATCGGCCGGCACATCGAGAAGATCCTGGCCTTGCCGGATATCGACGTGCCGGCTCTGCGCAAGCGGAAGTTTCGGGTAGCCTTGGATTGTGTAAACGGTGTGGGGGGGCTCATCGCACCCGGGCTTTTGAGGAAGTTGGGCTGTCGCCTGACGGATATCAACACCGAGCCAACCGGCCGGTTTGCCCACGGAGCCGAACCCCTGCCGGAAAACCTGGGTCAGCTTGGCCAGGCCGTTCGCAAGGCCAAAGCCGACATTGGATTCGCCACCGACCCGGATGTGGATCGGCTGGCCGTGGTGGACGAGACCGGGCGGCCTCTGGGCGAAGAATACACCCTGACCCTGGCCGTTCAGTTTGTGTTGAAGCGGCGCAAAGGCCGGGTGGTTATCAATATGTCCACCACCCGGGCCATCGAAGATCTGGCCAGGGAGTTCGGGGTGCCCGTGGTGCGCACCCCGGTGGGGGAGATCCACGTGGCCCGGCGGATGAAGAGGACCAGGGCGATTATCGGGGGAGAGGGGAACGGCGGGGTGATTCTGCCCCAACTTCATTTTGGCCGGGATGCGCCGGTGGGAATGGCACTGATTTTGCAGCACTTGTTGGACTGCGGGGGAGCTGTTCGCCAGATGGCCGATGCATTGCCTCGGTACGTGATGATCAAGCGGAAAATGCGCGTTCCCCGGGAGAAGATGGGGGTGGTGGAGAGGAAGCTCGTCGCCCAGTTTGGCGACCAGAAGATCAATCGCGCCGATGGCATCCGGGTGGACCTGCCCACTTCGTGGGTGCATGTGCGCAGGTCCAACACCGAGCCCATCGTGCGTATCTACACCGAGGCACCCTCCAAAAGGGAGGCTCTGAGTCTCTCCCGGGATGTGATTGGCCGGGTGAAGGCCGTTTTGACGCCGAGAGCTTCTGGCTCAGGCCGGAGCTAATTCAGGGAGTCAGTTATGTGCGGGATCGTTGGATATGTGGGCAACAGAGAGGCGGTGCCCTTGCTCATTGAGGGTTTACACCGCCTGGAATACAGGGGGTACGACTCGGCGGGTCTGGCCATCATCGGGCCGCAGGGAATCATCTGCGAGAAGGTGGTGGGCAAGGTGGCTGTTCTGGAGGAGACCATCAAGAGCGAGGATTTTCGAGGACACATGGGCATCGCCCACACCCGCTGGGCCACTCATGGCGAGCCGAACCTGGAAAATGCCCATCCTCATCTGGACTGCAAGGGCGAGATCGCCGTGGTGCACAACGGCATCGTGGAGAACTATGTGGCCCTGAGGGAGTTTTTAAAGCGCCAGGGGCACACCCTTACCACCCAGACGGACACTGAGGTCCTGGCCCACCTCATCGAGAGCAACTACAAGGGCGACCTTTTGGAGGCCGTGCGCCTGGCTCTGGTTCAGGTGCAGGGCACTTACGGCCTGGCCGTCATCAGCAAACACCATCCCGATCAGATCGTGGTGGCCCGCAACGGCAGCCCCCTGGTCATCGGCAAGGGGATAGGGGAGCATTTTGTGGGCTCCGATGTGGCCGCCATCCGCCGGCACACCAGCCAGGTGGTATACCTTGAGGACGGAGAGGTGGCCTCGGTGATGGCAGATGACATCAAGGTGCAGACCATCGATAAAGTAGCAGTGACCCCGGAGGTTGAGGAGATCACCGGGGATCTGGGTATCATCGAGAAGGACGGTTTTTCTCACTTCATGCTAAAGGAGATCTTCGAGCAGCCCATCACCCTGCGCAACACCCTCAGGGGACGCCTGGATTACGAAAACGGCACGGCCCGGCTGGACGGCCTGACCAATTACGAGCATAAGTTGCGCAACGCCGAGCGCATCGTCATCACCGCCTGCGGCACCTCGTGGCACTCGGCTCTTATCGGCGAGTATCTGCTGGAGGAGTTCGCCCGGGTGCCGGTGGAGGTGGAGTACGCCTCTGAGTTCCGCTACCGCAGCCCGGTGGTGGACGACCGCACCGTGGTGCTGGTCATCAGTCAGTCCGGAGAGACGGCGGATACCCTGGCGGCCATGAGGGAGGCTAAGCGAAGGGGGGCCATTGCCTTGGGCATCTGTAACGTGGTGGGCAGCAGCATCGCCCGGGAGACGGATGCCGGAGTTTACATCCATGCCGGTCCGGAGATCGGGGTGGCCTCCACCAAGGCCTTCACATCGCAGACCATGGTCCTGGCCATGATCACCCTGCTGCTGGGCCGCATGCGGACGCTCTCCGTGGCCGAGGGGAGAGAGATGGTCGAGGCTATCCTGAAGGTTCCCGAGCAGGTGGGCCTGATTCTCAAGAACGAGGATCAGATCAAAGAGATCGCCGCCCAGTATGCCAAGTCCAACAACTTCCTCTATCTTGGCCGGGGGTACAACTTCCCCGTAGCCCTGGAGGGGGCTCTGAAGCTCAAGGAGATCTCCTACGTCCACGCCGAGGGGTATCCTGCCGCCGAGATGAAGCACGGTCCCATCGCCCTCATCGACGAGAACATGCCCGTGGTATTTATCGCCACCCGGGACAGCGTCTACGAGAAGGTGCTCAACAACATCGAGGAGGTCCGCGCCCGCCGGGGCAAGGTCATTGTCATCGCCACCCAGGGTGATGAGCGGATCAAGGAGAAGGCGGATCACATAATCTACATTCCCCAAACCATGGAGTTCCTCAGCCCGCTGCTGACGGTGATACCGCTGCAGCTTTTAGCCTACCACATCGCCGTTTTGAGGGGCTGTGCCATCGATCAGCCGCGGAATCTGGCAAAAAGCGTGACGGTGGAGTAAAAAGTAAAGGATTCGAGGATTCAAGGGGTCAAGGGTTCGAGGGAAAGGGCGAGACTCGAAAAATTGTCAACCTTTAGTTTATATCTGTAGGGGCTCAATATATTGAGCCCTTTTGTTTTTTGTGGGAGGTGGGGGAGAATTTGCCTTTGATTTTGCATTTTGCATTTTGCACTTTTCATTTTTCATTTTGCATTGGGGGGGCTGGGGTTGGGAGGGGGAGGTTTCCCCCTC
>DAOVRJ010000141.1 GCA_030628225.1 Candidatus Zixiibacteriota bacterium
AGGGGAACAGGCGGGACGCCTGTTCTACCGGCATGTCGTTTTGATCTCGCTTGAAAAGACTTTTACAGTACTTCAGGCGTCTCGCCTGAAGACCAAATATATGGGGGCAATTCATGAATTGCCCCCACAACTTCACCCTATATGTCCACCATGCCGGTGCCACATCATCACGGGTGAGGGCGAGGGAACCTCGCCCCTACAGCAAATCCTGACGGTTAACGGTACTGTCGGATCACCTCCGGCATTTCCGAACGGCGGCACCGCAAGTGCCGCTATCCAACTTACCCTCAGTGCCTCACTCATCAGAAACTCCCTGTGACAGAGAGAATATTCCTCATATGAACGAAACCATTCCACATCTTGGACAGGCCCTGTCGCTTCTCTGCGCCATCACCTGGGCATTTGCCATCATCCTGTTCAAAAAAAGCGGCGAAACGGTTCACCCCATCGCTTTGAGCCTCTTCAAGAACCTGTTCGCGGTGGTCCTATTCCTTCCCACAATGTGGATATTTCACGAATCGCTGATACGCCCGGTCCCGCTCAGCGAATATATGTTCTTTCTGTTGAGCGGTGTGATCGGCGTAGCAATCGGCGATACGCTTTTTTTCGTCAGCCTCAACCGGATCGGGGCGGGGTTGTCGGCTATTGTCGATTGCCTGTACAGCCCTTCGATTATCATCCTGTCTGTCTTGTGGCTCGGGGAGAAGCTCACTTTCCTGCAGGGGTTGGGTGCACTATTGATCATCTCCGCTGTTCTCTGCACAACTCGTCTCCAGCAGGAGGGGAAGATAAAACGCCCTGACCTTTTATGGGGAATTCTATGGGGCGTATTGGCAATGGCGGCCATGGCCGTGGGCATCGTGATGATCAAACCATTGCTGGAAGAAACCCCCTTGCTGTGGGTCATTGAGATTCGTCTCATCGGCGGCCTGATCAGCCTCGTTCTCATCACCCTGTTCCATCCTTCCGGCCGGAGAATCATCTCCTCGCTCTTTTCTGCCGGCAGTTGGGGTTACACGATCGGTGGCTCTTTTTGCGGAACGTACCTGGCCATGCTCGCCTGGCTGGCCGGAATGAAATTCACCCAGGCCTCCATTGCCGCGGCATTGAACCAGACCAGCACCATCTTTCTCTTTGTTTTCGCGTCCCTTTTCCTGCACGAGCCGATCACCCCGCGGCGCATCTTGGCCATCACCCTGGCCGTCTGCGGGGCTTTGCTGGTAATTATCGGCTGAACTCCTGACACATCTGAAAACCGGGTCTGCACATCCCGCTGGATACCGGTACGGCCAAGCCCCATGAATAACTCCTTGACTTCAACTCTGGCGGCAATTAAATTTAGTATTAGTCGGCATGTTCAGAAACCAACCGGGGGTGAGCCAGCACTGGATCTCTCTCTGTCGCATAACAGTATGGCCGACAAGTTGTTCGGATCTTACCTGCACGGCGAAGCCAGATCATGAGACATAGGGGTGCTGTGCGCTGTTAGAAACCGGGCCCGGCGAGAGTGGCGGAACTGGCAGACGCGCTGGATTTAGGATCCAGTGGGGCAACCTGTGGGGGTTCGAGTCCCCCCTCTCGCACCAATTAACGCCAAACTGTGAGGATAACTTGAAAGTCAAGATCACTGAGCCAAAAACCTGGCAGAGAATTCTGGAGATCGAGATCCCGGCGGACACGGTGAACGAGCAAATGGATTCCGCCTATAAAAAATACCGGCAGCAGGCTGTCCTCCCCGGGTTTCGCAAGGGCAAAGTGCCCATCTCCCTTATCAAGGCCAGGTTTTCACATGCCGTCGAGCAAACGGTCCTGCAGGAGCTCATCCCCCAGGCATGGGAAAAAGCCCGGCAAAAGAACAAGATCGACCCCATCGCCGAACCCGTGATCAGCGATGTGAAGTTCAAACCGGATCAGCCCCTCAAGTTCAAAGCCTCTGTGGAGGTCCGGCCGGAGATTCAGCTGACCGACTACACCGGCCTCAAGGCAAATAAAAGGGAGGTTCAGATCAGCGAAGATGATGTGCAGCAGAGCCTGATGGCCCTCCAGGATCGTCAGGCCATCATCTCCCCCTCCGATGGTCAGATTGGGGAAACTGACATCGTGATCATCGATCACTGGAAAGCCGATAAAAGCGGCATCCCCATCGTCGGCCAGAAGACCACCAATGTGCCCGTCGATTTGAGCTCCTCCAACGTAATCCCGGAGTACAGACAGGCTCTGATAGGAGCCTCCGCCGGTGATCAAAAGCGGGTGACGGTGACCTATCCGGCAGATCATCCGCAGAAGGATCTGGCCGGACAGGAGGTCTCCTTTGTGTTGAAAGTCAAGGAGATCAAGAAGAAAATCCTTCCCCCTCTGGACGACGAGTTCGCCAAATCCGTCAGCGACCTGCCGACCATGAAAGCTTTCCAAGAAGCTGTTTACAAAAAGCTGAAAGAGCAAGAAGAGCAAAAAGCTAGGAGGGACGTGGAGGAACAGATCCTCGATCAGATCATCGAGAAAAATCCCTTTGAGGTGCCGGAATCCCTGGTGGCCGGCTATATCGAAGCCCTGATCTCAGATATTCACCCGGGCCAGCATAAGGAAGAGGATCTGGACCAATTGAGGAAGTCATATCAACCTCTGGCCGTCCGCTCCGTGAGACGGTGGTTCATCTTAGAGGAGATATGCAAAAAAGAAGGCATTCACGTTGAGGAGAAAGAGCTGGCCGCCCAGGTTGCCACTATGGCCAAAGCCCGGGGCATTGATCCGCAGAAAACACACAAACAACTGGCCGAGTCCGGTCAACTTCAGAAGTTACGTCGCAATATGGAGGAAGAAAAAACCCTTAGTTTCCTCGTCCAAAAAACCCAGGTCAAGACCGTGCGGTCAAAGCCGGGCAAATGAACTTCGCCGGGGACACTTGCGCACAATTCACTCCCACAGAAAGATAACCGGGGGTATCTCAATGAGCTTAATTCCCATCGTGGTGGAACAGGGCGCGCGGGGAGAGCGAGCCTACGACATTTTTTCACGACTCTTAAAAGACCGCATCATCTTTGTCGGCCACATCATTGACGACGCCATCGCCAATTTAGTCATCGCTCAGCTTCTTTTCCTGGAGGCGGAGGATCCAGACAAGGACATCTTCCTCTACATCAACACGCCGGGCGGCAGCGTCTCCTCCGGGCTGGCCATCTACGACACCATTCAGTATATCAGGTCCGACGTGGCCACCATCTGTATGGGCCAGGCGGCCAGCATGGGGGCTTTGCTGCTCTGTTCGGGGACGAAAGGAAAACGGTCAGCCCTGCCCCACTCGCGGATAATGATCCATCAACCCTGGGGGGGCGTTCAGGGACAGGTGACCGACATCGAGATTCATGCCAAAGAGCTTCTGGTTCTCCGAAGCCGGATGAATGAGATCCTGGCCAAGCACACCGGGCAGCCCCTGAAGAAGATCGAGCAGGATACAGACCGGAATTTCTTTATGTCCGCCGAGGAATCTCAGAAATACGGTATCATCGACGAAGTTATCGAAAAGAAACAGTGAAGCTTAAAAACATCACTGAGAATCGGGGCCTGATTTAAGCGATGGTATGATGGCCTTTTTCTCTCGCCCCCACACATGAGGTTACCGTGACCGCGAAGAAAGAAGAACCCTCCTGCTCCTTCTGCGGCAAACTGCAGAGCGAGGTCAACCGGCTGATATCCAGCCACTCCGCCAACATCTGTGACGAGTGTGTACACCTCTGCCGCCAGTTGCTCCAGTCCGAGGCCAAAGCATCAACTCCCGACATTCCCTCGCCCACGCCAACAGAGATCCGCGCCGCCTTAGACGACTACGTCATCGACCAGGAACGGGCCAAAAAAATTCTCGCTGTGGCCGTCTACAACCATTATAAGCGCATCGATTACCAGCCCTGTGCCGACTCCGTAGAGTTGGAGAAAAGTAATATCCTGCTCATCGGACCCACGGGTACTGGAAAAACGCTGCTGGCCCAAACTCTGGCCAAGTCGTTGCATGTGCCCTTTACCATCGCCGATGCCACCGCCCTCACTGAGGCCGGATATGTCGGGGAGGATGTGGAAAATATCCTGGTCCGGCTTATACAGGCCGCCGACTATGATATCGCCAGGGCTGAGAAGGGCATCATCTACATCGACGAGATCGACAAGATCGCCCGACGGGATGCCAATCCCTCCATCACCCGCGATGTCTCTGGGGAGGGCGTTCAGCAGGCTCTTCTGAAAATCCTGGAGGGCACCATAGCCCACGTTCCTCCCAAAGGAGGACGAAAGCACCCGGAACAGCTTCTGATCCAGATCAACACCAAGAACATCCTCTTCATCTGCGGAGGAACCTTCGACGGCCTGGAAAAAATCATAGATCGTCGCTGCAACAGAAAGGTTTTGGGGTTCGGCGCCCCGATCAAAAGCAAACAGGGGAAAAGAACCGGCCATCTCTTCTCCCAGGTCCAGACCGATGATCTCCTGAAATACGGCTTCATCCCCGAGCTCGTCGGGCGTCTGCCGGTGGTAGCCACCTTAGACGAGCTGGATGAAAAGGCCCTGTTAGACATCCTCGTGCAGCCGAAAAACGCCCTTACCAAACAGTATCAGAAGTATTTCGAGATGGAAGGGGTCCAGTTAACCTTCGCCCCAGAGGCCCTGAAGGCTGTAGTCCAGAATGCCTCCAAGAGGAAAACAGGAGCCCGGGGACTTCGTTCGGCGATGGAGGGGGCTATGCTGGATATCATGTACCATCTTCCCTCTCAGTCAAGAATCAAGCAGTGTCTCATCACGCGAGAAGTCATCACCAGGGGGGCTCAACCCATCCTCACCAAGACGCCGAGACGGAAACAGGCAACCCGAGGATAACCATAAAGGTCCGGTGAAATTGCCATGATCTCTATTAAAAGAGAAGATGAGCTCATCGAGCTTCACGAAAAGCTCCCCATTCTGCCCCTGCGGGATGTGGTCATCTTCCCATACATGATCTTTCCTCTGCTAGTGGGGCGTCAAATGTCCATCACCGCCCTACAAGAGGCGATGATGCTCGATCGACAAATCCTGCTGTGCACCCAAAAAGATGCCAGCGTGGAGGTCCCAGACAAGAACGATTTATATCGTGTGGGCGTTGTGGCCCGCGTCCTGCAGATACTTCGCCTACCCAATGAGACCATTAAAATTCTCATCGAGGGTCTGGTCAGAGCAAAAATCAAGAGGTTCCTCAGCAGCAAGGGGTTTCTCCAGGCCAGGATCGCTCCCATAAGCGAACATCCGTTGAAAAATGACGCGGAAACGCAGGCTCTGGTCAGAAGCGCTCTCACCCAATTCACCGAATATGTGAAGTTAAACCGCAGGATTCCCGACGAGGTCCTGCTGTCCATCGGGAACATCCAGAATCCTCACCGCTTAGCCGACACCCTCTCCGCTCATATCATCCAGAGTCCCCAGGTGAAACAGAACATCCTGCAATCGCGGAATCTTCGGGAGCGTTTCGTCGAGGTCACCAAAATCTTAGCTGCCGAAAAACAGATCCTGGAGATCGAGGAGAAAATCGACGGCCACGTCCGTAGCCAGCTGGAGAAAGGTCAGCGGGAATTCTATCTGCAACAGCAAATGAAGGCTATCAGAGAAGAGCTGGGAGAAGAGGAAGAGACGGCTGAGACCACCGAGTATGCCCTTAAGATCCATGAAGCTAAGATGTCTCCGGAAGCGGAGGAAAAAGCCCTCTCAGAGCTAAGCAAATTAAAGAAGATGCACCCCACCTCTCCGGAATCGACGGTGGTTCGCAATTATCTTGACTGGCTGATCTCTCTCCCCTGGCAGAAAAAGACCAGGGACAAGTTGCGCATCCAGGTGGCAGAACGCATTCTGGATGAGGACCACTACGGTTTAAAAAAGCCCAAGGAGAGAATTATCGAGCACCTGGCGGTGATGAAGCTGGCCAAGCAGGTGCGCGGACCCATCCTCTGCCTGGTGGGACCGCCTGGAGTGGGTAAAACCTCCCTGGGAAAATCTGTGGCCAGGGCACTGGGCAGAAATTTCGTGCGTGTCTCTTTGGGAGGAATCCGGGATGAAGCCGAGATTCGCGGCCATCGCCGGACCTACATCGGCTCGATGCCGGGCAAGATCATCCAATGCCTGCGGAAGGCCAAGACGAATAATCCCGTCTTCCTTCTTGACGAGGTGGACAAAATGAGCATGGACTTCCGCGGCGATCCCTCAGCAGCGCTCCTGGAGGTGCTGGATCCCGAGCAGAACAACACCTTCAACGACCATTACCTCGAGGTGGACTTCGACCTCTCCAGCGTTTTCTTCATCACCACGGCCAACACCCTGCCGTCCATCCCCCTACCCCTGCAGGACCGCATGGAGATCATCCGCCTCCCGGGATACCTGGCCTTCGAGAAGCTCAAGATCGCCCGGGAATTTCTCATCCCCAAACAGCTAAAACTGCACGGCCTGAAAGCCGAGACTCTCAGTTTTAGCGATGGTGCGCTGAGCGGTATCGCGAGCCAGTACACCCGCGAGGCAGGGGTGAGAAACCTGGAGCGGGAAATCGCCACTATCTGCCGCAAGGTGACCAAACGGGTGGTGAGCAAGAAGATCAAGGGGTCGGTGAAAATCACCCGGAAG
>DAOVRJ010000170.1 GCA_030628225.1 Candidatus Zixiibacteriota bacterium
ACCACGATGGTGTCGTTGAGGGAGTACCCCACGATGGTCAGCAGGGCGGCGACGATGGATAGAGAGATCTCCTTGTTCAGCAGGGAGAAGATGCCCAGGGTGATCAGCACATCGTGAAACAGCGCGACTATGGCCCCCACGGCGAACTTAAACTCGAAACGCCACGAGATGTAGATGAGAATTCCAATCATGGCATAGATGATAGCCCAGATGGCCTTGCGCTTGAGCTCCCGGCCGATCTTGGGCCCCACCTTCTCCTCCCGGCGAACCTCGAACTTGTTGTCCGGGAAATCGCGGGCCAAGGCGTCCTTAATCTGATCGGACACCATGGTGCCCACCTCTTGTTTCTTCACTCTGAGGAGGACCTCATTACCCTCGCCGAACTTCTGTATCTCGCAGTCCGCCCAGCCGATCTTATCCAGGGTACTTCGGATCTCCTGTACGGAGAGGTCCTTTTCAAATTTTATTTGCAGAAGAGTGCCGCCAGCAAAATCGATGCTGAAGACCGGTCCCTTGTGGGCGATGAGGGAGACGAGACCGATGATGATCAGGCTGGCGGAGATCACGAAAGCGATCTTTCGTTTGCCCACGAAATCGATATGCGTGCCCTTTAGAATTTGCAACTTCTCTCCCCGCTGAAATGGTTTTTATGGTTTTGAAGATGGTCAAATACTGATCTTCGCCTGTGGCCGAGGCTCGTAGAGCAGATGAAAGACAACCCTGGTGATAACGATAGCCGTGAACATGCTGGCCAGAATGCCGATGGACAGGGTGACAGCGAACCCCTTGATGGGTCCGGTTCCAAACTGATAGAGCACGATGGCCGTAATCAGGGTGGTGATGTTGGCGTCCAGGATGGTCCGGAAGGCCCGGGAGTAGCCGCTGTCGATGGCTGACAAAATTGTTTTGCCAGCGCGCAGCTCCTCCCGAATTCGCTCGAAGATAAGCACATTAGCGTCCACGGCCATGCCGATGGTCAGAATGATGCCGGCGATGCCCGGCAGAGTCAAGGTGGCGCCCAGGCCGGCAAGAACGGCCATGATGAAGAAAATGTTCAGAAACAGGGCCAGGTTGGCGATGATCCCGGAGAACTTGTAATAGACGATCATGAACAGAAGCACGATGATGAAGCCGATGATGGCCGCTCGCATGCCCATTTTAATGGAATCGGCGCCCAGGGATGGCCCCACGGTCCGTTCCTCGATGATCTCGGCGGGTGCCGGCAGAGCTCCTGCCCGCAAGACAATAACCAGATCGCGGGCATCATTCATGGTGAAAGTGCCGCTGATTCTGGCCTGTCCACCGGGAATTTTCTCCTGGATGACCGGTGCGGAGTAAACATTGCCGTCCAGGACGATAGCCATACGCTTGTTGATGTTAGCGGCGGAGACCCGGGAAAGGTCCCTGGCCCCCTGTTTGTTGAACTCCACAGACACATAGGGCTTGTTGCCAGTCTCGAAATCCATTCCCTGGCCGATCTCCACACTGGCATTTTTCAGGGTCTTACCGGTCAACTCGGCTTTCTCGTTAAGCAGGTAAAGAAGTCGATAATCTTGGCCATTTAGCTCTTCATAATCACTGCCCCATGCCAATTGGGCGCCGACGGGGATCTGCTTCTGCACCACGGGGTCGGCCAGCAGTTTCTCCACCCTGGGGAAGTTGTCTTTCGATACGAAGTAATAGTGAGGAGAAGCAATGCCATCCATCCGCAGTAACAGAGAAGAAAAGGGCATCTGGGCCAGGGCGAACTCTGGAGCGGTTGCCTCCTCCTTAATCAGCTCATCCTCAAACAGTTCGGGGAACGCCTCCTCTTCTGTTTCCCCCTCAAACAGCTCGGGGAGCTCTTCCTCTTCTGCTTCCCCCGGGAGCTCTACTGTGATTCCCTTCTCGTGCAAAGCCCTGTCGATCTTAGCCAGGACTGACTGGAAAACATCCGGTTCCTTGAGAAGCTTGAACTCCAACAGGGCGGTTTTGCCAATGAGCTCCTTGGCCCGGGCCTCATCTTGCAGGCCAGGAAGCTCGATGATGATTCGCTCATCCCCCTGTCGCTGGATGATCGGCTCGGCCACCCCGAACTCATCGATGCGGTTGCGGATGATCTCCAGAGCCCGGTCCAGAGCATCCTCTGCCTCGGAGCTGGTCAGATTGCTCTTGTCCACCTCCATGACCAGATGCATCCCCCCCCTGAGGTCCAGACCCAGCTTGATGGCCTTCTTCTCAAGATTGTAAAGAGCCTTGGGATCCATCTGCTCTTTAGCCAGGTCGGACAAGGTGTGAAGTCTCACGGTGGGGTACAGGTACCAAGCCGCCAGGAGGATGGCGGCCACGATGATAATGATTCTCCACTTTGGAGTTCTTTTCATAGAATGACCTCTTCTGTCGTCTGGAGCCCGCTTACCCGTTGAATGGGGTCCGAAATGTGGGATGTTGACAATAGCTCGATAGAAAGAGATGAAAAAAGAATATAACCAGTCGCCAGCCTCATGTCAATACAATTTCTGCTGACGGTTTACCTGATCAGATGGAGCATCTCCCGCACGGCCTGCTCCATGCCGGTCATGATGGCCCGGGCCACGATGGTGTGTCCGATGTTCAACTCTTCTACCTCCGGGATCTCGGCTATGGGGCGGACGTTCTGATAGGTCAGGCCGTGACCGGCGCTCACCCCGAAACCCAGCTTGGCGGCGATGCCGGCGATGTACTGAATTTTCTCCAACTGGGCCAGCTCCTCCTCGGCATTCGTGGCATCGGCATACAGGCCGGTGTGAATCTCCACGTAGTCGGCTTGAAGCTTGGCCCCAGCCTTGATCTGCTCTAGGGCAGGGTCGACGAAGAGGCTCACCAGGATGCCGGCGTTTTGCAGAGCGGGAATGGCCTCCGCCAGCCGCTCGTAGTTCTGCTGAACGTCCAGACCTCCCTCGGTGGTCACCTCCTCACGCTTCTCCGGCACCAGGGTGACCATGTCAGGTTTGGTGTCCAGGGCGATCTTCACCATAGCCCCGGTGGCGGCCATCTCCAAATTGAGATGGCTGCGGACCACCTCTTTGAGGAGTCGAAGATCCCGATCCTGGATATGCCTGCGGTCCTCCCTCAGGTGACATACAATACCATCTGCCCCAGCCAGTTCTACCATGATGGCGGCGGCCACCGGATCTGGCTCATCCGTCTTTCGCGCCTCCCGGACAGTGGCCACATGATCTACGTTAACGCCCAGTTTCACCATCTTGCACCCCCATGAACGGGCTTGCCTCTATCGGCGTGCCTCGAGCACCCGCGAGACGTGAGCGAACTGCACGCCTTTTTTTTCCAGCCGGGGAATCATCTCCCTCAACACCTGCAGGGTGTTGGCCCTGATGTGGCCGATGCCGATGGCCGAGCCATCCTGCAGAGCCTTCTCGGCCAGAGCTTCCAGCCTTCTTTTGATCTGAGCCGCATCATCCTCGCTGTCCAGGAAGCCGTCCGATCTGTCGCAGGAGAACCTCAGTTCTTTGGCCACGTCAAGGACCACTGATTGCGAGCTGGTCCGGCTGTCCACGAAGAACTTGCCGGCAGCCTTGATCTCCTCCAAGACGACGCGCATCACCTTCCTGTTCTCGGTGGCCAGAGATCCCATGTGGTTGTTGACGCCCACCGCCTGGGGGATCTCAGCGAGAGCCCAGCGGACCCGGCGGCGAATCTCATCCTCGGGCAGATCCACCAAAATGCCATTTTCCTCACCCAGGTTTCCATCTTTGGGCTGCATGGGCAGATGGAGCAGCACCTGATGGCCGGCAGCAACTGCCTGACGGGCGATCTGCCGCGATGTTTTGTGGCCCGGGATAACGGCCACCGTCAGAGCGATGGGCAGCTGGATAAAGGAATTAGCCACCTGGTTGTCGATGGCCCCGAAATCGTCGATGATGATGGACAATCTGCCCTGCGTGGGCGGTATGTTCTTGTCGGATATTAGTTCCACGAGGTGGGACCGCAGCCCCTCCACGCCTAACTCCATGGTCAGGCGGTCTCCGCTCCGTCCCTGTACAGCGCTCAGGACCTGTCCGCCGGTTTCCTGGACCGTCCTGGTGATGGTCAGGTTGCAGAGCAGCAGGGAAATCTGGCTGGTGACCCGAACGGTCAGCTGACGAAACCGCCAACGATTTCCCCCCTCCTTTATATCCTTCTGGTCCTGAATGACGAAGATCGGAGAAGTTCCCAGATTATCCAGGGCCTCCCGCAGCGCTCGATCCACCCTGTCCGAAAGCTGGAGGTGATCTTTCACCTCCTGGGGACGGCTAAACAGACGCTGGAGTGAGCCTTCACGCCAGATCTGCTGCATCCCCACTGTGATCACGGCGACCACCAGGATCAGGCCGATGATCTTGACAGTCCTCCTGGTGTTCCGGGGCTTTCGCCGTATACTACGGGTAGCGCGGAATTTAGAGGAGGAAGATGGCCTCCTTGGCATGGCCATTCCTCAGGTGTGTGCCCGGCAGGGCTCATTATAAAAAAAGGAGATGCAGAGTATCTGCGATCTCCGCCAGCAGCATGGTATCACGGGGAAAAATCAGCGACCTTCCGGGGGAATGGACTCGTCCCGATTCTCGATGATCACCCAGAAGTCCTTGCTCTGCTCGACGAACTTGTATTTCTGAGTGCCGCTGGCCGTCTGAGCGCTGGCGCCATCGAAGACGGTCACCTGAAAATAAGCCTCGATGCTCTGAACATCCCCCTGGTCCTTGTTTTCCTCACCGACCCCCTCCCCGGTATAGCGGAGGGTTCCGAACTTCCATTGGATCTCCACCTGCTCCAGGCTGAACATGTTGCTGATGATGGCGATCTCGTCGTCGTAACTATACAGGGCGTTGATATCTGTGGCCGCCAAATGGGGATCGATGAACTGAAAGTCCCGGTGGAGGCACCTCTTGTAGACATCAATATCTTTGTGATTGAGGGCCGACTCGAAGTTGAACAGCACGCTGTCAGGGCTGGTCTGGGCTTTGGTTGGCGTCAACGAGTAGTCATCAGGCTCCCTCTGCTCAGGAGCGAAGATGTTCGTACAGTTCGCCCAAAGGAAGAGCAAAACGAGCAGAGCCGGCATGGCCCATTTCGACGCTGTCCGGAGAATCTCAGTTCTGGCCACCTATTCCTCCCGCGATGATACTGGTGAATAAATACCATCGTTCAGTTGTAAAGTCAAGGGAAAAAGATTGAGAGTTGAGCGAGTTGAGAGAGTGTGGCAATAGCAATGGCAATGCGCCGTAGGAGGCATCTCCTGATGCCGATATCAGTAAGAAGTCGGCAGGAGGCAGTAAGCAGCTAAAGGTAAAAGTTAAAAAAGTCAGCTTGTTTGGCCTTTACGAGTCTCGAATCTCGCTTAGTAGAAATGGCAATGAAAAAATAGTCAACAGAAGGGAGATGCCTGCCCACTGCTACTGGGGCTGGGGGTCAGGGAGGGGCAAATTTACAATTTGAAATTTGCACTTTGCAATTTGAAATGATGTTTTATAAGGGGGAGGTTTCCCCCTCGCTTCAACCGGCGTGCTGCTTCGCAGCACCGGGGCGCTATGGCCGTGAGGGCGGGTTTGAAACCCGCC
>DAOVRJ010000125.1 GCA_030628225.1 Candidatus Zixiibacteriota bacterium
ATAGTCAGTACAAGATCAATTTGAAATTTTCACTCTGCATTTTTCATTTTGCATTGGGGGCCACATCAGAGGGTATACAGGTATCCCTTTTAATTGAGTCGTTCACTATTACTGAGAGTTCCCGGCGGAAAGATCCCACAGTGGCCCCAGGGCACGCGGGCTGCAGCGAGGGGGAAACTTCCCCCTTCAAAAAGATTCATTTCAAATTGCAAAGTGCAAATTTTAAATTGTAAATTTGCCCCTTCCTGATCCCCAGGCCCTTTTTCCGCACTCCAAGCTCCCAACTCCCTCAACTCTCTAAACTCTCTCAACTCGCCTAACTCTCTTAACTCTCACATACACAGATCACGACGTCACTCAATTTTTCATCTGCTGCTCCAAGCGCTGTAGCTCGCCTCTGGCTGTGGCAGCAAAGGGTCCTTCGGGGTCTAGTGCCAGACAGCGCTGGAAATAAACCCTGGCTCGCGCCGGCTCATGGAGGCGCTGCGCGTAAAGAAGGCCCAGGTTGTAGCAGATGGACGTGCTATTGGGATCCAGAGCCAGCATCTTCTCCAATTCCCGGGCGGCCCGGTCAAAGTGCCCTTTTTCCAGATACTCTTTTGCCCTGAGCCGGGCCAGGTTGAACTGAGCCGTCCGATTTCCGGGCCAGATCGCAAGAGCTCGTTTCATCTCCCTTTGGGCCAAATCGGTCCTTCCCACATCTACGCATAGGTTTGCCAAGTTGATATGAATGTTCGATTCATCCATACGGGTCTTCTCACGACACAGCAAAGCTCTCTCAAACTCCAGCTTGGCGCCTTTAATCCAGCCCATTCGGCGGAAGAAGATGCCCATTTCGTTGTGAATTTTAGCCTTCTCCACTCCCTCCAGCTTTGCTCTGGCCAGGGCATACTGCCTCAGGGCGGCTGAAGTATCCTTGCTGACCCATAGATCCTCTCCCCAGGACAGGTGATAGTTGGCCATCATCATCTGAGCCCGGTAGTCCCGTGACTGCCGGGGGGCCTCGAACTCCTCCTTTAAATACTTCGACCAGAGAAGTTTCCTTTCCCGGGCCCGACCTGCCCCCCTCTGCAGCCTGTAGACCAGACCAAGCGGTTCCAGAGACAGGTCGTCCATCTGCAAGACATCGGTGCCCGCGGACATGTGCTCTTTGGTGAAATAGACCGGCCGATGGGTCCGCTCCACCACCATTCTTCTCAGCCGGCCCGGGTTTTCATCCTGCGCACTCCCGCTCAGCCCCAGAAAACGGCGCATCCGCTCCAGGGTACCGCCCAGGTCAAAGACAGCGATGTCGGGCCGCACCCCCTCCACATCGTGGAGGTACAGGGTCGGAAAACTCTCATTGTCGGCGGCGGTGAATAGGATGGCTCCAGGCTCCACAGAACTCAAGATGTTCATCCCATAATCGTGGGCGATGGTCCTCCCCCGCTGGGAAGCCCTGGAGAAATTGACGGCCAGTGGTATGGCCGTCAAGGCGACCAGAGCAACCGTGCCGGCGATGCGGAGGCCATCACCACGGCGAGATAGCAGCCAGCGTAGTCCCCACGACAGGGCAAAGCCCAACCACAGGCTGAATATGAGAAAAGAGGGTAGATAATAGGCCTCGATGTCCTGGATACCATAGAAGGAGGTCAGCAGCACATTACCCAGACCGATCAGGAGAAACAGGACGAAAAACCCTCGCCGCTTCGCTCCCTGCAGCAGGGCACCAGCCAGGCTCAGAATCAGCAGGAAGACGCCGAACTGGTTGGCCAGCAATCTCACATAGTGGCCCAGGTTCCTACACACATCCAGCGGAAAGGCGAATAGGAAGTATCCTCTGTACTGGCGGGCGGTTACGTGTTGCCACATACGACGGATAGTCTCGGGATTCCCCCAGTCATGCGGCGGGTCGGCGGCCGATCGCAGGGGCAGGTAAAGATAGAGGCTAACCCCCAACAGGAAAAAAATGGCCATCCCGGGGAGATGTCCTTTAAGGTTCAGCCGACGCCAGTCGGAGATGGCCAGATACAGGACCGCGCCCGACATGAAAATCACCGAGGTATGGTTGCCAAAGGACAGCCCCCAGAGAAATGCCCCCATATAAGCCAGTCGGCCATCGGTGGTGCGTCGCCACAAAAGGGCCACCAGGATCAGGGCGGCCACTAAAAAAACATGCAGTGTATAAACCTCAGATTGCACAGCATGGGACCACATCGTCTCCGAAAAGCAGAAGATCAAGGCCGTGGCCAAAGCCACCAGACGCAAGAAGAAACGATCCTGCTTAAGAATACCACAAAACATCTCCCCAGCCAGAAAATAGACCAACAGGGAGGCCAGGGATGCGAAGAACGCCGACATCAGGTTAATTCTCACGGCAACGCTGCCCAGGGGCAGGGCTACGCTGAAGACCCGACCTAAAAGGCAGTACAGGGGATAGCCGGTGGGATGCGCGATACCCAGTCCGTGGGCGGCGCAGATGAGCTCGCCGCCGTCTCCCACGGGAACCGTGGGACAGAGAGTGCTGCCATAGAGGAGCAACGGCAGGGAAAAGGCCAGCACCGCGAACAGAATGTCGACTTTGCGCCTTGTTTTAGTCATGGCAAATAAAAAGGAGGTTGGGAATGGTATCCCCCAACCTCCTGTTCAGGCTTCTTACCGATCACGCCTGGAAAATGGGCCATCAATAGCAGACGGTAAGGCTGAACCGCTGGATACCGTCCATGTACTCATGCTCTTCATAGCTGTAATCGATGGACGCCAGGATGCCGCTGGTCAGGGTCACCCTAGCTCCCAAACCCGCCGTCAAACCCATGTTGCTCCTGCCGCTATAGCCGATCCGAGCGAAATAAGAATCGTTGAAGCCATACTCCAGCCCGGCGCTGAAGGTTTCGTCCTGGTCACTGAGATGGAGACCATCCACAGCGGCGATCAACCTATTGGACCCTGCCGAGACGATATCATAGGTCAGGCCCATCTGGAAAATCAGCGGCATAGGATAGGGCTCTGACTTATAGGTGGCCGGAATATCCTCGTCGACCTGCGAATAATCCGGCATGCCGATGGTCAGGTCCAGGCCATCCCCGGAATAGACCAAATCGGGGCCGAAGTTGCGGATGGCGAATCCCAGCTTCATCTTTCCCGCACTCGGCGCATAGGTACCGCCCACATCAAAAGCCCAGCCGCTGGCATTCACTATGTCGATATTCTGGTTGATGAACTTGAAGGTCAACCCGGCGGTGAACTTGTCGGTCATCATTCGGGCAAACGACAGACCCAGGGCGAAATCATTGGCCGAAAAGGTCTCTCCTAAAGCACTCTCCTGATCCTCAAAGGTGGTCCGCTTGATATCGCCGGAGAGATACGCCACTCCGCTGATGCCCACCACCCCTCCCAAAGCGGGAGTCGCAAAGGCCACGTTCTCCAAGTTCATGTCGGCAAAGAGCTCACCATGGCTGAAAAAAACGGTGGATGCATCAAGGACAGCCAGCCCGGCGGGGTTGTAGTATATGGCGTCCGCCCCCTCGGCCAGGGCAACATACGCCCCCCCCAGGGCGACGGATCGACATCCTCCGCCTAATGCCAAAAACTGGGCACCCGCACCACCCAACCTGGCCTCGGCCACCAGGGGAATGCAGACCAGAACGGCCAGCACGACAACGAATATTCTCTTCATCCTTGCACCTCCATTAGGAAGTAATCCCATTCATCTTTTTTCAACGGGATGGCATCAGCGGATAATGGCAAATTTCCCCACCGCCGTCTTGCCGTCATCATCCTCCACCTGATAGATGTAGAGACCGCTCACCGCCCTCATATCCTCCTCGGTTAACAAGTCCCAGGTCTTCGATCCGTCGCCCTCATCGCTGTAATGCTCCAGGGTGCGAATCAACAGGCCGGCGGTGGTAAAAATGCGGATGGTACACCGGGAGGGCAGATGTTGAAAATAAATCCACTGATTAAAACGATTGCTATCCCATGGAGCCCGGATGTAGTATGGATTGGGAACGACGGAAATGTTGTTCAGAGAATAATCGCTTATCTCCCTCTTAGAGCAGAAGCGGTACTCATCCTCGTCGCTGAAGGGCTTGTGGGTCATGATGAGATACGTGGAGCTGGTGCCGGGAGGACGGGTAGCATCGACGATCACGGTGCTCAGCTGGATGATCGGCTTGTTGTTGCTGTTGAAAACCCAGATGCGGTCCCCCTCGCTCCAGATCCCATCTTTGTCCATATCCAGCCACGTGGTGGGATACTCCTCGTCCAGGGAGATGTTCGTCACCAGCCAGGGAACCTGGTTGCCCATTCTGTCGATGCTGCCTCCCTCCGGGAAGGTCACCTCGAAATCGTAGGGATCGTCGGGCTCAACACCATCCAACCCAATTGGCAGGAAATGGTAGCCGCAGCTTCCCTGGGTCCATCTGCCGGCATAGATTCCCACGGTGTCGATGGTGGCGATCTGAGGCCCCTGGACTCTCATCAGCAGACCCTCCACCATCTCCGGATTGGCCTCACCCAACAGGGTGGCCATGGAATCCAACAGCACCGCGCCGGTGATCAGGTTGGTAAGTCTCCAGTAGCCGGCCTTGGGCCTTACCTCAGCAGCACGCATGAAAGTGATGGCGTAGTCATCCCCGGTGAGATATGCCGGCTGAGCGATGGTCACAAACAGAGACCCCGTGGCCGCCCCGGCGTGATGGACCAACCTGTTGTTCTCGGTAGACCAGGTTGTGGAGCCGTCCACATCGGCGGCATCTGTGCGCGGAACAATGGAGTATTTCGTGCCGCTCTGGGCGCTCTCCAGGGACTCCAGTCCCTGCTCCTTCAGACCCTTATCGAAGGAAGTCACCGAGTAATAGTAGGTCAGCCCGTTGGTCAAACCGGCGTCGGAATGGGAGTAAAAAAGGCCGGTCTGGTCGCCGATAGGCTCGTTGAGGAAGGTGCGCACGGTGAACAGATCCCCGCCCTGAGGGTTGTACAGGGTTCCCGGCGGGTGTTGTTCGCTGGAGTCGCCCTCGGCGATGTAGAAGAAAAATCCGTTCATGTAGATAAGGCCACCGTCCACATAGGGGGCCACGTAATCGTTGCCGGAAATGGCCGGCGGGTATGTAAAGGAGGTGTCATCGGGGTCGACGACGCAGAAAACATTCCACAACAGCGAGTCTCGGGCGGTCTGGTCGTATTTGTAAAGCGTTTGCTGCGTGTTGTTGTACACCGTGAAGCTGGTGTCGCTGGCGAACTCGATGAGATACTCACCCTCCACGTAAGTGAAATCTGCCTTTTTATAGTAGCTGTGAAAGCCCAAGTTCACAACGGCGTTGCCACGTGTGTATTTGACCTGAACGGCCCGGCCGGTGCTGTCGCCGGCGATGTCATACTCGGCCAACTGCTCCCAGGACCCGGGCAGACCATTGTCGCTCCGGTAAACCCGATACCCCTCGAAGTCCTTGATGCCGCTGATGACGTCCTCCACCTCCTCCGGCGAATCGTCCCAGGTCAAAAAGGCCATCCCGTCGCCCGGCGTCAGGGTCAGCTCCGGCGGCGGCGGCGGAGCCGTCCCGATGTAACCTTTGTTAAACTGCATCTGGGCCTGAACGGTGTTCTCCTTCAATTCCGAGAGGCTGCGTCCCATGACGATGGCCAGGGTCCAGGTGACCTCTTCCCCGGGCTGCAGGTGACGATACGGGCCGCTGCAGTTCAGGTGACGCACATCCCGGGGGTTCTCGAAGATCTCGAAGATGGCCGGATCAGGATCCTCGGGGATGGCGTAGCCCTGCCCCCGGCCATCATCCCCGACCAGCTCGCCGTACTTCTTCTCGTCCTGCTGGTTCTCGTCCACGATACCCTCTGGCCCATGGTCTGAGCGGACCCAGGTCGAGAAGGCGGTCAGCCCTATCTCTTCCTCCTCGCCGGGATTATGGGGAGTTTCCACTAAGACGCATCCGATATAGCCGGCAGAGGTGGACCAGCCGGGCTCGGTCAGATTGCTGTCGTAAGTGTAGCCCAGCTTCAGGTTCTCGTCATAGCCAATGAGATCGTCGTTGGGTCCCACACCCGTCGCCAACAGAGCTCCAGGGCCCACATCGTTGTCCATGAAAAAACCGAAGTACAGGCTGTCCAGGGCAAAATCGTTCATGTTTTTGATCTTGAAGTTGATAAACACGTAGTTAGTGCTGGCCCCATAGCTCCAGGAATAAGTGCGCTGCTCCACCCGAAGACCCAGGCCATCGGTGTCATACCCAAATGAGGGCCAGAGGAAACGACCTTCATCTTCCGCTATCCAATCGCCACACACACACCAGGTGTCCTGCAGGGAGATCACATCCCCATTTTCCGGATCCAGGTCGTACTCGTTGTGGCCGAAGGCCTCCCGTCGTCTCGGGTTTATGGCGCCGCTGTCGGCGTAGGGCCAGCGCTCCTGGTAGGAGAGCGGATCCGATCCCGATGGGGCGAACACGCTGGCGCCAGCGTGCTCGTCATCCGGCGGGAACATCTGATCGCTGGTCCTCAGCCTGCTCATGGGGCACATGTCCGGATGATAGGCACCGGTGGCCACCCGAGCCACGTAAGTGGTGTCATCTCCCAGAACAAAGGGGTACATGGCCCCGATCCACGCGCCAGAGGAGAAGTTGTAGAACTGCATGGAGCCGCCGGGATACTCGGCACAGTACCCGTTCCAGTTGGTGATGTCGTCTGGCCAGGTTCCGTCGTAGCCGGGCCAATCGGTGGGCTGCTCGTACAGGCCCAACAGCCCGGCGTTGGTGATGGTGAACTTGCGCAGATCGCCCACGCCGATCCAGGTGGCCCTGGCCGATGAGGGCTCATCTCCCTCATCTGTGGTCTTGGCCACCACGATGGGCGAGGGACCTTCCCCGTAACCGGACCTATCCCTGGGGAGCATAGCGCCGCTGGCACCACCCGCCCAGAGAAGGGTGCAGAACGACAAAGCCAGGATGGCCATGCCGACCGTGCCCAGACCGATGCCCACGACCATGGTCGGCAGCGCTCTGGTGTTTTTTACGAGGTTCGAGACGATGAGCTGCAAGAGAATGATGGTGAAGGCGTTGACGACG
>DAOVRJ010000024.1 GCA_030628225.1 Candidatus Zixiibacteriota bacterium
TCGAACCAGTGACCTCTTGCATGTCAAGCAAGCACTCTAACCACCTGAGCTAATCGCCCAATTTTCTTCTAAATAATTATAATCGATCTGGGATAAATGTCAGATCTTTGTTGAGAATCTGTCGAAAATAAGAAAATAGGCTGATTCGACTCTTTACAGCTTATTCAATTTAGTCAACTTTACAGAAAATGTCAAGCTTTTTTTGAGCCGATCCCACACCTGTCCTTGCTCTTTGTGCCATATTGAAGGGTACCTTGAGGAGAAATTTGATCCCCCTACAAGATGTTGGAGAGGAGAGTAAAACATGGAGCAGAAAAGAAGATCTATGAATCCAGTATTTTTCGAACCACTCGGGCCAGATTCCCCATGGTATAGGGCTTTTTTACAAAAGCGGCAGCGCCCTCCTTCAGCAGCCGTGTTGTTGCCCCGTCGCGACTGTAACCACTGGAAAGAATGATTTTTACGTCCGGGTTTATCTTTTTTAGCTCTGCATACGTCTCCTCGCCGCTCATCTGGATCATGATCATATCCAGAATGACGAGGGCGACATCAGTTGATCTCTGCTCGTACAGCCGAATGGCCTCCTTACCCGAGGAAGCTACTATTATCTGATATCCCAATGATTTCAGGACATCTTTAGCTAAATGGCGAATCACCTCTTCGTCGTCCACAACCAAAATGGTCTCGTGTCCTGCGGGAAGATCCTCGCTTTTTGTTCTTCTTTTAGACTTCGCCGTGCACACCTTTTCTTTGGAAGCGGGGAGGTAGATGCGAAAGGTCGAACCATGGTCAGGGGTGCTGGAACAGACAATATTACCACCGTGGCTCTTGATGATTCCATAAGCCAACGCCAAACCCAACCCAGTTCCCTTGCCGACCTTTTTCGTTGTGAAAAAAGGGTCAAACATCTTTCTCATGGTGACCTCATCCATGCCCAAACCAGTATCGTTGATCGTGATCTGGACGTATTGACCCGGAGGAAGATTCAACTGATACGGAGAATAGCCGCCTTTTTTAAAAAAGACATTCCGGGTCTCCAGATTCAGTATGCCCCCCTTTCCCTCCATGGCATCGTTGGCGTTGAGACATAAGTTGAGAATGGCCTGCTGAATCTGAGTTACATCTGCTTCCACACAGTAAAGATTCGGACTTAGTTTCTGCTTCACAACCACATTTTCGTTGATGGTTCTACCCATTAACTTCAGTACTTCAGAGATCAGCGCGTTGACATCCACGGTTTGATTCTGATAGGTTGCCCGTCTGGAAAAGCCCAGAAGCTGCCGTGTCAGGTCTGCTGCTTTTTCCGATGAATTTTGAATCAAGTTCAGAGATCTCCATATTTTCGAGTCTGGTTGGACGAGTGATTTGGCATAGGAAGCATATCCCAGAATGCCTGATAGAAGATTATTAAAATCGTGAGCCACCCCTCCAGCCAGCCGACCTATGGCCTCCAGTTTCTGGGATTGGATCAGCTCTTCCTGCAGCTTTTTTCTCTCGGTGATGTCCCGAATTACCCCGGTATACCCAATTACAGTACCATCGGGTCCCTTCAGCACGGTGCATGTCTCCAAAACGTCCAGAATCTCGCTGTCGGCAGTCCTGATCTGAGCCTCCATATCTTTGATGAACCCTGCCTGGCGAATGTGCTTGTTCAGGGTCGCCCTCTCAGCGGGGTTCACAAACATGGAATCCAGGCGCTGGCCGACGATCTTTTCTCTCTCCAGGTTAAGGATCTTTTGGCATACCGGGTTAATTTCCAATATTTTGCCCTTTATATCAGCGATATATAATATGTCCATGCTGTTTTCAAAAATCCCCCGGTATCGCCCCTCTGACTTCTTCAACAAACTCAACAACCGAGCGTTTTCCACGATGTCCGAAATCTGGTTGGCAAAGATGATCAGCAGCTCTAAATCTCTTTGATGGAATTCTCTCTCCCCCTCCCGGTTCAGGGTCATCACCCCAACGACCTTCTCTTTGTTGATCAAAGGGGCCGAAAGCAGACACTCGGGTGCCTCGGGCGTTCCGGGGATCTGAACGCAGATGTCCCTGTCCCTCTCGGCATGATTGACTATCTGAGCAACGCCGGACTCAACCACCTTTCCACTCAACCCCTCACCCAATTTCAGCTCAAAGGCCAACACCTCATCTGCCAACGCTGCTTCATTGCAGAATATGGGCTTCAGCTTCCGGCCAGTGGCATCCAACAGATAAATAGTGCAGCCATCGGCCTCGGTTAGCTCTTTGGCTTTATCACCGATTATCCTTAGAGTTGTCTTGCTGTCCAATGAAGAGGTGAGCGCGTTGGTTGTCTCCAGCAGGGCCCGAAGTCTCCTCGTCTCCTCGCCAAGCTCGCGCTCCAGGGTGTTTCTGGGGATCCCGGTATGTTCTGCTGGTACGCCAGTGGGCTTTCCATCTGAACTCTTGGATTCCTCTCCCAAATGGAATTTCCCGGTGAGATTCTCCATTCTCTCGATGGCGGCGACAACCTTGCCCTGGGCATCTCTGACGGGCAGGGCTATAGCCCGGACTTTCCTGATCCCATTCCCATTCCTGATCTTAAGGATGACCCTGTGCTTCCTACCATCTTGAAATGTTTTTACGACCGGACAACGAGGGCAGGCGTTTTGGCGGGCAGGATCTGGGAAGACCTGGTAGCAGAGGGATGAACGTTTCCCGTTTACATGGGGAAACCATTCCCGCATCTTGCCATTGAGCTCCAGAATTTCCATTCGTACGCTGAGAATGCAAAAACCCTCTTCCAAGCTATCTGCAGAATAACGGTTTTGGGAACGTAGTTCTCTTATCTTCTGGCTGGAAGCATTACGTCTGTTTCTGGAAGACATTCGCTTAATCCGCATAAAGGGTGTAAATGACGATACTTTTTGCCCTTCCTTGGTTCAAAATGCCAATTCTTTTCTTGTTTTGCAAAGCTACCTTTAAAAACCGCTGCCTTTTTCGCCTTTAGGCTTGCTGTTCACCATTTCCTTAGTCTACAGATATAATAAAAGTAGCAAAAAAGAGGCCACCTCGACCCAAAAAACTGTCCAAATACCCTGGGTCGAAATGGCCATGTATCAATCAGACAACCTGGCATCCCGTTTCACAGACACCAGCCGGCTTTCCTGGAAAATACCATCTCTGTTGCCATTATCAGCTACAAATTCTCCAGCTCCTTTTCCAGACGCGTCACCAAATCGTCAAGCTGGTCGATGACCGCCTGGAAGGTGGCCGGCTGCGTAAGATCAACTCCGGTCTTCTTGAGCTGCTCCATGGGATAGTCGTTGCCACCGGATTTCAGAAGCGTCAGATAGCGATCCAGAGCGGCCTTGCTGACCTTTTTATCTTTGGATGTAATCTCCTTGACCAGTATGGCTGACGAGGCAAAACAGGTTGCATATTTATACACATAGAACGGACTGCCATAGAAGTGAGAGATGCGCGCCCAGGTGGAGCCGTACAGGTCCCCCTCCAGCGATAGCGTATCCCCGTAGTATTCTTTCAACAGGCCGGTATAGAGCTCGCTGAGGACTTCGGCCGTGATCGGCCGACCTTGTTCCACCAGCTTGTGTGCCTGCCATTCATAATCGGCGAACATGACCTGAGTATAGAAGGTGCCCACGATGTTGTCGATGGCCTGCTGTAACAGGGTAATCCGTTCTTGGGGATCTTTGGTGTGTTCGAACATGTAATCCAGCATAAGCGCTTCGTTCAAGGTTGAAGCTACCTCAGCCACGAAAATGGTATAATCGGAGGTGGCAAAAGGCTGATTTTCCTGCGAGAGCATGGTATGCATGGTGTGCCCCACCTCGTGAGCTGTGGTAAAAACACTCTCCAAAGTCTCATTGTAGTTCAAAAGCAGATAAGGATGGACACTATATACTCCGGCGGAAAAGGCACCGTTATATTTCCCTTCATTCTCATAGACATCGATCCAACGATTGCCGAAAACGCCTCGTATCATCTTCTGGTACTCTTTTCCCAATGGTTGCACAGATGTCACAACCCAGTCGATGATATCATCATATTCGTATATCTTGTCGAAATCCACCAGGGGAATAGAGCCGTCATACAGGTGATATGTCTCCAGGCCAAGAACATCTTGGCGCAGCTGCCTATACCGCCTGACCGGCTCTGTGCCGGCCTTAACCATGGATACCAGGTTCTCGAACACCTCTGTGGGAACATTGTCATCGTCCAGGGCGGCTTCCAGGGTGGAACTATAGTTGCGAGCTTGGGCCAGGGCCCAGTCGCGCTGCAGAACACCATCGTAGATGGCAGCATACGTGTTGGCATTGGCAGCGTAAATGCCGTAAAAAGTTCTATGGGCCTTGGCTCGATCGGCCTGGTTACGGTTTGTGTTGAGGATGTTGCGGTATTGCCCGGGTGTTAAAGTAAGACTATCGCCGTCGGAAAGAGCCGTCTTGGGAAATTTAATGTCAGCTGTGGACAACTTTGAGAAAACAGATGAGGGACTGCCATTAAACCGGTTAAAATAGGATAGCAACTGCTCTTTTTCTTCATCCAGGACGTGTTCCTGTTGACGGTAGAGATTCTCGATGTTGTACCTATATGGCGCCAGATCTTCGGTGTCGCTGAGCCAATTCTCCATCGTCTCCCAGGGAATGGAGAGCAATTCCGGGTTGAACCAGGCGGTGGCGATACCAAATTGAGACATCAGAATCTGCACCTGCTGCAAACGAGCGGCCATCTCGTTATCTCGGGTGTCCACGTAATGCGCCAAACCCGGGTATCGATAGACCTTGTAAAGGAGCATGCCCAGCTTGTCATTCAACTTAAAGGCTTTCAGCAGCTGCTCAGGTCCCTGGGTTAAGCTCCCCTTTAGGCCAGAATACTCCTCTATTAGCACCTCCAGCTGAGCCAGTTCTTCTGTCCAGGCTTCCCAATCTGGATAGATGTCGTTTAGATTCCACTTGTACTTGTCGGGAATCTCATTGCGGTCCAGCGTGTTAGGCTTGGCGATGGCATTCCCCGACATAGCTGCCAGCAGTGCGGCCACGAACACGATGACGAGAGATAAACGGCAATGGTAAGGTTGCATATTCTCTTCTCCTTTGGCAAAAGGGTTCCTGGTTCATTCTACAAGAAAGTCTGTGCTGAACCGGGCGGACGATCGATTAGCATAACTTAAATTTACGAAAAAACCACAGCGGATGTTTCATGAAACCCCGCTTCATTGACGATGAGTCTTTCCTCCAGCACCAGCTACTCACTCTCTGTTTTCGATTAAAGAGAACTGAGGTGCTCATGGATAGATCTGGCCGCCTTGCGCCCGGCCCCCATGGCCAGGATGACTGTTGCGGCACCGGTGACCACATCTCCCCCGGCCCAAACTCTCTCCCGGGAGGTCTTTCCGCTTTCCTCGTCGGCAACGATGTTGCCTCTCTTGCCCACCTCCAATCCTGGGGTGCTGGCCGCTATGAGCGGATTTGGGCTGTTTCCGATTGCGCATATGGCAGCATCCATGGGCAGGATAAACTCAGAGCCCTCGATGGGCACCGGCCTTCTCCTTCCGGAAGAATCTGGCTCACCCAGCTCCATGCGCAGGCATTCGATCTCCTTGATCCATCCATTCTCGTTCCCGATATATCTGATGGGCAGGGTGAGAAAATCAAAGATCACCCCTTCCTCCTCGGCGTTCTCGACCTCCTCCTCCCTTGCCGGCAGTTCCTGCCTCGATCTTCTGTAGATGATCCTGGCCTCTGCTCCCAACCTCAAGGCCGTTCTGGCGCAGTCCATGGCCACGTTCCCGCCGCCGACAACTGCCACGCGTTTGTGCTCCTTTATGGGAGTGGGAAACCGGGGGAAGAGATAGCCTTTCATCAGGTTCATTCGTGTCAGATACTCATTGGCCGAATAAACGCCATTCAGATTTTCTCCGGGAATGTCCATGAACCATGGCAATCCTGCGCCGGAGCCAATAAATATGGCGTCAAATTCCTGCAGAAGACTATCCACCGTTCTGGTCTTGCCCACCACAAAGTCGGTGATTACCTCAACGCCCAGCTTTTTGAGATAGTCCACTTCTCTGCTCACGATGGCCTTGGGAAGCCGAAATTCCGGGATACCGTAGATCAGCACCCCACCCATCTTGTGCAGCGCCTCGAAGATAATCACCTGGTGTCCCAATTTGATCAGGTCACCAGCCACAGTGAGCCCCGCCGGGCCTCCACCCACCACGGCGACCTTCTTTCCCGTGGCAGCAGGGCTTTTCGGTATCTCCAACTCACCCTGTCTTGCTTCCCAGTCTGCCAGAAATCGCTCCAGCCGACCTATGGCAATCTGCCCTCCCTTTTTCAACAAAATGCAAGTTTCTTCACATTGCTCCTCCTGGGGACAGACACGTCCGCAGATCGCCGGAAGAAGGTTTTTCTCCTTCAACACACTGACGCCGGAGCTGAAGTCCCGCTCGGCAATACATCGAATGAACCCGGGAATATCAATCTCCACCGGACATCCCAATACACACTTTGGCTTTTTGCAGTTCAAACAACGCCTTGCCTCCTCCACGGCATGTTCAACGGAATACCCCAATGCTACCTCGCTGAAATTGTGCCGACGCACCTCTGCAGCCTGTTTGGGCATTTCCCTTCTATTTAAGTCCATCTTTTTCCGCTTCGGAACCGGCATATCGCTTTTCCCTACCGCTTGACCACGTGTTCTTCACACCTGCTTGTTCTCATAGATGTAACTTCTTCTGGCATGTAGGTCCTTCGCCGCTGCAAAAGTTCAGCCCAATCCACCTGGTGTCCATCAAAATCCGGTCCATCCACACAGGCAAATTTTGTGGAGCCTCCCACAGTGACGCGACACACTCCACACATCCCTGTGCCGTCAATCATGATTGGATTCAAGCTAACGACCGTTTTTATGCCCAGAGGCCGGCTGGCATCTGATCCTTTCTTCAAAAGGAAGGTACATCCATTGATGATCATCCGGTCTACGGGCTCATCCAATGATTTTATAATCTCGGGAAGCCTGTCCACGTGTCCCCGGTAGCCCTTTGTTCCATCCCGGGTGATGCTTACGATCCTGTCGGATACCTGCTCAAGTTTCTCCTCCCAGTAACAGAGATATGAGCTTCTGGCCTCTATTACAGTGATCACCTTGTTTTCTTTCTCCTTGAGCCCTCGAGCAATGGGGAAAATGCTCCCGATACCATAGCATCCGCCAAGACACAGGACAGTTCCGAATTTTTCGATTTCCGTGGCATTGCCCAGAGGACCCACCACCGTGGGAAGGTTTTGGCCACCTCTCAGCGAGGCCAGTTTTCCAGTAGTATTGCCCACGTTCATGAAAATAATGGTCAGCGTCCCCTTTTCCCTGTCCCAGTCAGACACAGAGAGGGGTATTCTCTCCCCCTCCTCCTCGGCTCGCACAATCACGAACTGACCCGGTCTTATCTCGCTGGCGATGGCCGGAGCTTCCAGTGTAACAAGGTGTATATTGGGAACGATCATCTGGGTTTCTAATAATTTAAACATCTTTTTTTCTCATTATCACCGGATGCGGGTTCGGCTCAATGAATTCGCCATTGCGGAGCGTGGCATACAACATTCCCCTCTGCTGACCGCTGACAATTCTGGCCAACAGGCTTTTCTGGAAGTGTTCCCAGGAGACAACTACTTCATCCCCTGTGGATATGCCGAGCTTTTTGGCATCCTCCGGACTTACGTCGACTGTTTCCTCGGCAAACAACATCCTTGCTCCCTCCACCCAGTCGGTGAGCGGAAAACCACGATAAATGTGCTCAACGGTGGACACATTCATCATGAACGGCGGCTTCTTGTCAGCCCTCTTCTTCCCCGCTGATTTTCGCCGCACAACCCTCAGCTCTCCCTCGATCAGCAGGGGACTTGCTTTGCGTCTGGGTTTAGCGAAATTCCCAAATCCCGCCACAAAGCGAGAGATCTCTTTATGGATCTGGCGGACGTTGCCGAAATCAAACCCTTTTTTGCCCAGTTTTCGGGCGATCCGGCATAGTATCTCCCAATCGGGCAATGCTTCCCCGGGAGGATGCACTGCTTTTCTCACCCGCTGAATTCTCCCCTCCCCGTTTATGGACGTTCCATCCGTCTCCGTAAAAGCGGCCGCAGGAAGAACAAGATCAGCCTGGCCAGGTGAACCGGAAGGATAGATGTTCTGGAAAATGGTGAAGTCAGAATGGGGCTCGCGGTTTGGGGGCACAACTCCTATGAGGTACAACACTTTCAGCTTTCTTCCCCATAAAAGCGCCTCTGCGCTCCGTCTAGAGGGGAAAGTAGGTATATCCGCACTCCATCTCTCGCTTAAATCGTCAGCTCTCCCTTTGTCCGTAGAGGAAAAACCGCCGGGCAGAAGTTCGGGGTAAGCCCCCATGAGAACAGAACCATACAAATTGCTCTGAGCTGGCAGTGGTAGAACCCCAGCACAAGTATTTCGCGCTAATTTCCCGATGGCCTCGAGGATCTGCGGACTTTCTCTGCGCTGTAGAAATTCCGACCCCACAAGGATCACAGGCGAACAGGCCTCCCCCAGCATCTCGGCCACCTGGGAAAGCTCATCGGCAAGATCGCCTCTTTTTCTCCTGGATGCGGACATCATTGTCCGCCTGCCCTTCTTCTCCGTCAACTTCACAAGAGAACGCAGAAGATGAACCATCTCGTCAGGAGCTGGCTGAAGCCATTTTTCGGCGATCATGGTCAGATTATTATTCCTGGGGTTTATGGTAATGACTTTTGCACCTCTCCCAATAGCCTTGCGAAGCTGCACACCTACCACCGATCTTCCGAATCTCGTATCCAGCCCGACGCAAAGGATGAGGGAAGCCTTGCTCAAGTCCGCAAGAGGAACACTCATCCTCATCAGATTCAGGTAAGCGTTGAACCCAGGCCCATAGAATTTTCTTGCAGTGGTATCGATGTTCACAGAACCCATCACTACGCGGGCAAATTTTTGGGCCACATACAAATCCTCGTTCGTGCAGTTGGGCGAAACAAGCAAGCCGAATCGCTCCGCGGGGCAGTCGGATAGCTTTTTCGCGGCCAGTTCGATGGCTTGTTCCCACGAGATCTGTAGCTCAGCTCCGTTTTGAGTTCTGTACGGTTTCCTTAAACGCCGGTGGTTGTTGACCAATTCTGTCACACAGAACCTTCCCTTCACGCAAAGTTGCCCATCATTCACCAACGGATCTTCTGCCGGCAGGCTGCCGATAACCTTCTCTCCCTTTATCAAAAGTCGCACCTGACACCCCACCCCACACAGGGAGCAGGTCGTAACCTCTTCCCTTTCCGCTTTCCCCTCCCATTTCCGGGCTTTTTCGGAAAGAGCACCGGTCGGGCAAACGGAAACACACGCTCCACAGAACTCACAGCCAGCTTGCCAGTGAGTTCTGTTATACGCGGGACCAATAACCGTTTGGCGCCCTCTCTGCTTGAAGGCCAAGACATCGGCCATTCGTATCTCCTGGCACATGCGAATACATCTTCCACATAAGATACAAAGGTTGTAATCCCGGTCGTAGAAAGGATCCTCTTTTTCAACCCGCAACTGTCTATAGTATATAGGATAATCGATCTCTTTCAGCCCCAGATATTCCACAACGTCCTGCAGCTCACATTGTCCATCATTTGGACAATACCGACATCCTGTGATCACGCCCGCCTTACGGATGGTGCCCATATATTCCCGGCACTCATCCTTTTGGCCACAGATTAAACAACTGGAGGTGTGCTCGCTTAAAATCAGCTGCAATATTTCCCTTCTCTCATTTTGAACCTGGGCGGTGTGAGTTCTGATGACCATCCCCTCCTCCACCGGGGTTGTGCAGGCTGTGGGAAAACCGCGCATCCCCTCCACCTCCACGATGCACATGCGACACCCTCCAAAAGGAGTTAGTGCCTCGTGGGCACAGAGGGTGGGGATGTATATGCCATTGCATTCGGCAGCCTGTAAGATGGTCAGCTTCCGCTTCACCTGGAGGACCTTGTTGTCCATGGTGATCTTGACGGTCTTACTGCGTTTGCTCATCGGCAACTTCCCGCCGGGATCTGATAACGATAGCGTCTCCGGCAATGGCGTCGAAACGACAGATTTCGTAACAGGCTCTGCATTTGATACACTTGGTCGGATCCAGGTTGTGCGGTTCCGCCCGGGGACCGGTGATGGCGCCCGTGGGACACACGCTGACACAACGCTGACACCCGGTACACTTTCCGGGAACAACCCGGTATTCGACGAGCTCCCGACATACCGCTGCCGGGCAGTATTTCTCCTTGATATGCAGGAGATATTCCGGGCGGAAATAGCGCAGGGTCGTCAAAACCGGATTTGGAGCAGTCTGTCCCAACCCGCAAAGAGAGCCTCTTTTTATGGTTTCACCTAAAGTCTGAAGCTTAGATAGATCTTCCGGCCGTCCCTGTCCTTTTGTGATCCTCTCCAGAATCTCCACCAGATGCCGCGTTCCCACACGACAGGGAGAGCACTTGCCACAGGACTCCTGTTGCGTAAAATCCAGGAAATAGTGGGCCACATCCACCACACAGGTGTCCTCATCCATCACGATGAGGCCACCGGAGCCCATAATTGACCCAGCCGCCGTCAGAGACTCGTAATTCACCGGCGTGTCCAAGAACTCCTCGGAAAGACATCCCCCTGAAGGTCCACCCGTTTGGACCGCTTTGAAAGGCTTCCTGGTACCTCCTCCTATGTCGAAGATGATCTGCCTTAGCGTCATTCCCAGGGGCACCTCGATGAGCCCGGAGCGGCGTATTTTCCCGACCAGGGAGAAAGTCTTTGTGCCGTGATTCCCCTGGGTACCAAACTGCTTGTACCAGGTGGCCCCGTTGCGCAAAATGTTCGGAAGAGTACCCAAGGTCTCCACGTTGTTGATGATTGTAGGCTTGCCATGAAGACCGGCGACGGCAGGAAAGGGAGGCCTGGACTTGGGCATGCCCCTTTTGCCCTCTATGGAGCTGATCAGCGCTGTTTCCTCTCCGCAGACGAAGGCCCCTGCCCCCTCTTTAATGACTATGTCGAAATCAAATCCTGATTTCTGGATGTTCTTGCCCAACAACCCATATTCACGCATCTGAGAGATGGCTCTCTTTAAACGGGCAATGGCCAATGGATATTCCGCCCTTATGTAGATGTATCCTTGACTGGCACCAATGGCATAGGCAGCAATCAGCATCCCCTCCAGAACCGAGTGCGGATCGCCCTCCAACAAAGATCGGTTCATGAAGGCACCCGGGTCCCCCTCGTCGGCATTGCAGATCAGGTACTTGGTCTTTCCGGGAGAGCTTCTGCATATCTGCCATTTCTTGAAGGTGGGAAATCCGGCGCCGCCCCTGCCGCGCAACCCCGCTTCCTGGACCTCGCAGATGACCTTTTGCCAACCTTTATGGAAGGCGTTAATGATGCCCAGATAGCCATCGTTGGCCAGATAGTGGTCAATCTGCTGGGGATCTATGAACCCGCAGTTTCTGAGCACCACCCTCTCTTGCGGTTTCAACATGGGAAGATCGAAGAAACGAGGAATTCCGTTCGTGAATTCGTCGCTCTCATCTCCGAAGTGCCCCACGGCAAGCTTGGTCTGCGGATCGTTCTTGATCAGTAAGGATTCAATTATCTTTTTGGCCTTCTCTGAGTTGACATTAGCATAGCTTATTCGAGGGCGCCCCGGCATAGTGATGTCCATAAGCGGTTCCAGATAACAGGGTCCAATACACCCCACCTGGACGATCTTAGCCTTCAGTCGCTTTTCCCGGAGGATCTTCTTGACCGACTCCAGCACTTCCAGGGCGCCAGCGGCCCTGCCGCAGGTAGCGGTACCCATATAGATGATGGGGATCTTGCTGTTTTTCAACAAGTCCCACTTCCGCCGAGCTTCTTGTTTTGCTTTTTGGAGACTATTCATATTTTTCCAAGACTTCTTTCAGACGAATAACGGTCATTCGACTGTAGATATCATCGTTGATCTGGATCACCGGGGCCAGCGCACAGCACCCCAGGCAGGCCACTCGCTGGAGATCGAACCTCTTATCTTCGGTTGTTTGCCCCGCTGAAATAGCGAGCTCCCTCTCCAGGACATCGCCAAGGATCTGCCCTCCGCGCACATGGCAAGCGGTTCCCATACAGACCTTAATGGAGTTTCTGCCCGGCTCCGTGAATCGAAACTGGGAATAAAAAGAGGCTACCCCAAAGATCTGATTTTCCGAGATCTTCAAAAACTGGGAAATAGCCTCTATAGCGCCCTTCGTGATATACCCGGCCTTTTCTTGAACCCTCTGCAGAATGGGAATTAAATCCCCTTGCTCACCTGCAAATCCAGAAAATATGTCGCCCCATTCTCTATCTATCACAGAACATGCTCCCATTCAGCTTTAAAAATAATCGCCCTTCTGTTATTTCTCCTCTGCCTTTCCTGCCAGAAAGACGCAATCAGTTAGCTTTACCTCTCCTCTGACAAAGTCCTCAGCAAAAGCCAGGCAGGTCGGCGAGCCGCAGCAGCCGCAGTCTGTCTGGCGGAGCTTCTGATAGACTCTCTCTTTCTCCTTCATCCTCTTGATGGAGGTCTCCAGATCTGTGTCGAAGAATGTTGTCGGACGAGGCAAAACCGGATTTTCCAGAACATAATACCCTTTTTTCAGCTTTCTGTCCACATCCTCATCGTTAATTTCAATGTGCTTTTGATATTTTTCCCGTTGCTTAATACTGTTGGCTCGAGCCACATAGGGGTTTTCCACGTTAAAAGACCCGCCCAGGCAACCCAGCATACAGGACATGGCCTCCACAAAATCGATATTGCGCAGTCGCGAGTTCTCCACATCGTCGAGTATTTTCATCACGTGATCCAACCCCGAGACGGCCAGCCAATTCTCCATCTCTGCCGACTTGGCTAGACCTCCCAGGTTGGTCCAACCTGTATCGAAGAAAAAATCCTCAGGCACCTGTTTTTCGTCAAATGTTTCCTTTATGGCCACGACATGTGGCAACAATACAGGGTAAATGTCCTTTATGGCCATGGCGGCATCAAACCAGGACCTGGCTTTTTCGGCCGGTTGCTTGATGGAGACGATCTTGGCCGGGCAGGTGGCTGTGTATATGATGCCGATGTCCTCCGCCTTCAGCTTTAATTTTGCTGGAAAGCTCCTTCTTATCTCCCGGGCGGTAACCTCCCGGGGCGCATCCAGCGGCAGAAGTAGTTCCACCAGATCGGGATATTTCACCTGGATCAAGCGGAGTATAGATGGACAATGAGAAGATATGAGCGGAAGCCGACCTCGATATTCCTCCATGAATTTTACCAGCACCCTGGACAGACCCGCCGAGGAGATACCAACATCAACGACCTCGTCGAAACCGAGCTCTTTTAGAGCCAGATGAATGATGTAAGGATGAATGCTGGCATCGAATTGTGAATACAGCACCGGGGATGGCACAATCACCTTATATTTGAAATGGGAGATCTCCCCAATGGGATCAGAAATGGGAATGATGGCCCCTTCGGGGCAAACGGATATGCAGGTTCCACAATCGATACAGAGCTCTTGGGAGAAAACCGCCTGGCCCCCTCGAACGCGGATGGCCTGTGTGGGACAGTGGCGCATGCAAGTCATGTGTCCGCGACACCTGTCCAAATCCACTCTGTGAGCATGATAATATTGCACCAATTTATCTCCGTTCCCCCATAAAAAATAATCCTTTAGATAAAATACTTCATTTTCAGCGTGGTGCCCTTTCCAACCTTGCTTTCGATCTCCAGCTCATCTGAGTTCTTCTTTATGTTAGGCAGCCCCATTCCGGAGCCGAATCCCATTGCTCTCATCTCCTCGGTGGCGGTCGTATAGCCGCGCTGCATGGCTAAGTCCACATCGGGGATACCCTTACCATCATCATCGATCACCACCTCGATGACCTCTGGAGTCACCGTTAGAAAGACTTTGGCCCTCTCAGCATGCATGACCACGTTCATCTCGCCCTCGTAAGTCGAGATGGCCACGCGGCGAACTAGCTTGGGATCAAATCCTATTTTTTTCAGAACAGACTTAATCTCTGTGGAGGCCATCCCGGCATTGGCAAAATCGTTCCCCTCGACGTAGAATTCATGACTCAGCAGAATTTTCTGCGCCTCTTCTTCAGCGGGTCCGGTTTTCCGCCGCAGGGCTCCTCCTCTTTCCATGGCGTCTATCCTGATGCAAGCATCGTACATATCCAGCTCCGTGGAAAGCAGGATAAGGCTCTGCTCTCTGGCGAACTTTTCCGCACCATCCTTGGGTATTTTGCCCCGAACAAACACAACCCCCTCGAACTCCGCCATGTGAGCGGAGATGATGGCCTGCCGGGTGGCCAGCCCGGTTAGCAAAATCGAATTGGGTTTTCCGAAGGCCAAGACATCGCTCATCAGGTCAGATGCATACACGTGTTCAACCACGGCATCTAGTTTGTCTTCCCCCTCGATGACTGTGGCCTGCAAGGCATCTTTGATCACTTTTATCTGCACAGCGGTTGTTTTTCTCCATAATTCGGTATCGATCGTAAAGTGACCTGATCTGCGCGGACCGAAGTTTAGCGTTTCTAGCAATTCTCCCGGCTGGCTACGCGGCCCCCAAACCCAACCCATAAAGCTTTCCCACCAGCTCAAAAGTTGGCAACTCTATTGAGAGAATAGCGATGTTGAACTTGCTGGCCAGATCGATCGTCTCCTGCGGAACCTGTTTGCCGCTGGTGATAATAACCGCCGAGACATCCACAAGATTAGCCGCCGGGACGATGCTTTTGTGAGTCTGGACCGTCAACCACAGGTCCCCTGATTTGGCACCGGCCATCACATCGCTGACCATGTCCGAGACGAAAACACCATGCACCTCTCGGTCCTCAAACTCGCTGAGAGATCTCAAACCTATTTTTTCAACCAATTCATTGATGGTCATGAAAACCCTCCTCCACCTTTGTGTAAATCCAAAAAACCTCGCTATTAAAACAGGGGCTTTCTCTCCGTAACCGCTTCTTGGGAAAGCATTCCCACGTCATGAATAAAATCACCCTTACAGCGAGAGAGGTCTTCGATCAAATGAAATGGCACAATCTTAATCTTCGAGCGAGAGGTATCCCTCCTCTGATTGAAATAATCAGTGAGAATATCCAGCCTATACGCCGGAATTGGCTCTGTCAGTGCCTTGGGGAGGAAACCAAATGCCACCAGAAGGAAAGTTCGCTCTGCCTCATATTTCCTTTGCAAGCGTTCCACTTCACAATCGGCCAAACATCCGCTGCAGTGCAATAAACCCATCAGGTCTCTGAATTTTTCCACATGATCGCACTCTGTGCAGCGCAGGTCAAATCTGAAGGATTGGGCGTTTTCCATCCGGCTCCAGTAATGGTCTCCCTCACGATATCTATCCCCCAGAATAGGAGTGTCCTCTAAAGAGAAATATGTTCTTAGCCCATTACAGTGAAAGCACTTCTCGAAGACAACAAAACCAAACTGTATGTTCGTCATCTCCCACTGGTGCTGACATTCAGACATTTTAATCTGCTCCCTTTTGAAATGACCTTCTGCGAATGTCGGACCTTGAACTGGACCTGGCAAATTATGAAGTGAAAGACGAGATCAGCCAACGCCCAAAAGAAACAACTTTGGACAGTTCGAAATCATGGGGATCTTGCTTGAACGATATAAAACAATACTCAGCCGCTGAATGGGATCCAGCGGCCTCTGACGCTGACATCTGCATGGCATTGCTGCATATTAACGATCCGGTGCCCTCCCGCTCACATACTATATACCCCCTGGAAACATCTTCCCAGAAGAGCTGAGTCAGAGAGCGAAAAAAAATGGGGTGGATGAAGGGAATTGAACCCTCGA
>DAOVRJ010000104.1 GCA_030628225.1 Candidatus Zixiibacteriota bacterium
AGGGATGAGGAGTCCACGCCGCCGCTCGTTCCGCCGATGCCGACTTTTCCCCGAATCGCCTCCTCTGTCTGGGCAACGATGTGGTCGTACTCTCTTTCCGGATCCCAGTTCCGGGGAGCCCGGCAGATTTGCACAAAATTGTCCAATATTTTCCTGCCGTTATCGGTATGATCCACCTCTGGATGGAATTGCACGGCGAAGACATCGCCTTTCTGGATGGCGGCGATGTGCTTGTTTCGAGATCTGGCGATGACCTCAAAGCCCTCGGGCGCGGCCTCCACCACATCCCCGTGGCTCATCCAAACCCGGAATTCTTCGTTGGGTATTCCAGCGAAGAGCGGGCTCTCTTTGCGGACGCGCACACTCGTTTCTCCATACTCTCTGTTTTCCGTTGGGATCACTTTTCCGCCCAACAGATAGACGATGGATTGTTGGCCGTAACAGATGCCCAGAACAGGAATGCCTGCCTGCAGGATTTCTCTGGAATACAAAGGCGCTTTTTTATCATAAACACTAAATGGACCTCCGGAGATGATGATTCCGTTTGGTCCATTGTTTAAGATCTCGCTTGCTTTGGTATGAAAGGGCACAATTTCCGCAAAAACACCCAGCTCTCGCACTCGTCTGGCGATGTTTTGGGTCAACTGGCTTCCACAGTCAACTATCTTTATCATGCTTCATAGCCCTATGGATGATTTGAACTCTGGCTGGGAGAGCTGGAAGTATTCGAAATCAAACTCCTTACCGGTCAACCTCTCGTACAACTCGATATACCTTGCGGCAGTCTCGATGATGTCTTCATCGCGCAGGGTGGCCCGCTCTCCTGAAACCGGATCATAACCGCGTTCAATCAGGATATCTCTTACCACCTGTTTGGACAGCTCTTTGACCTTCAACTCGGGGTGGTCCGGCAGCATGTCGCTCACATTAGCCCAGGATCCGGAGTCCATTTTCTCTTTTATGATGGGCCACAGTTCTTTCCAATTGGATGATTCTACAAAGCGCGAGGAATCCGGCGTGTGAACTTCATCAATCAGGTAAATCTTTCCGCGTTGATCGACGCCGAACTCGTATTTGGTATCGACCAAAAACAACCCTGCCCGGCGAGCCAGCTCCTGGCCTCTTTGAAATAGCTGAAAGGAAACATCTCTCACCTCCCGGGCCAACCCCATTCCCTGCACGGCGATCTTTTGACCAGCCAGGTTCTCCTGCATGAGCTCGGCCATCTCGCCTAAAATTACATCCTGATCGTGTCCCTGCCTGGCTTTCGTGGTAGGTGTGAAGATGGGCGGCTCTAATTTTTGATATCGTAAGAGCCCATCTTCAAGGGCGATGCCGCATTTCTCTCTGCTTCCCATCTCATAATCCATGGCCAGGCTACCCCACAGATAGCCACGCACAATACACTCAAATCCTATATTGGTGAGCTCTTTTTGTATCATGATATGTGGGCTGGGCGAAGAGAGCAGAGCGTTGGGGATTATGTCTTTTGTCTGTTCGAACGACCATTTGGCGATAGCGTTGAGCACGCTGCCTTTATAGGGGATTGCCCTGTCTAAAACGACATCAAATGCAGAGACCCTATCCGATGTGAACATGACCAGTACGCGCTCGCCTCGAGAATCCCGTGTGCTGAAGGTGTGCCGTACCTTTCCTTCTGTGCCCCTTCCCAGCTCGGGGATTTCGATCTTTTCCAGCACGTTGTCTAGATTTTGGGAGACTTTTTTTCGAATGACTTTGCCGCTGGTCATTTTTCAGCTAATCTCTCACGATCGTTTGATCCATTTCTCGACCGACCGATACGATGGCCACGGAGGATTCCGTGAATTTTTCGAAGTCAGAGATGGCTTTCTGCAAGCTGGGCGGCAATTGCCCGGAACACTTTACAGAGCTGATGTCCTGGTAGCCCTCATACTGGTTATATACCGGGCTCACCCGCCGCAGGAACGCTGGTTCAGTGCGAAAAGTGCTCTGTTTCGTCGAACCATCGATGTATCCGTAACAGACGCTGAAGTTCCTGGCACCGGCGATGGCGTCTGTTTTTGTCAAGATGATTTTTGAGGTGGCGTTTATCTTGATGGCATATTTTGCTGCCAGGGCATCGGTCCAGCCCGTTCTTCTGGGCCTGCCGGTGGTCGCGCCGTATTCTGCGGCGGCGAGCCTGATCCCGACACCCTGTTGGAGAGGATCTGCTGAATTCATCAGATCTCGAATTTTTTCGTTTTTTGTGTCGTAATGGATTTTCCCATTCTCCATCTCATAGGGGATTTCATATTTTCTCAGCTCGAGCTCCTGTGTGATCTCCTCGTCCTGACAGTATTTTTCCGAAGCGGTTGATCCCAGCTCTGTGGGGAAAGGTCCGCCACCAACGCGGGTCATGAAAGGGAATTTGACGGTACCAAGGGGGAGGTCAATGGCCTTGGCAGACAGGCCAACACCCGCTGCCGTGCCGTTCAAAGAAGAATCAGAGGAGGTCACATAGGGGTAAGTGCCGTGTTCTATGCTTAATAGTAATCCCTGGGCGCCCTCCAGGAGTATCTTCTTGCCCTGCCTGATGAGCTCATGTAATTCAGCGATCGTATCTCTGACCAGCGGCTTAATTCTGCGGGCAAGAGGCGCGATGTAAGCGGTGGTTTTCTCGACATTCAGGTCCTGCTCCGGGTAAAAGAGCATTGCTTTTTTTATCTTGCTGGCCAGGATGTCCTGGTCGAACAGATCGCTGACCCTGATTCCGCAACGGGCGATTTTATCGGCATAACACGGGCCGATTCCCTTGCCGGTGGAACCTATGCCCCCGTTTTTCTGCGGCTGATTCACAACCCTGTCTCTGGCCACGTGATAGGGCATGATGACATGGGCGTCTTTGCTGATCATGAGGTTGTTATAGCTTATCCCCTCGTTCTCTAAGTCGTCGAGTTCCGCGGATAGTACCTGAAAATCCAGAACCATACCGTTCCCTAAAATGTTTATTTTCCCCAGATTATCATAGGCAATTCCCGCTGGTAGCAGATGGAAAGTTCTCTCTTTTCCATCTCTCACAACGGTGTGGCCGGCATTGTTTCCACCGGTTCCCCGGGCAATGACATCTGCCCATTCAGATGCGAAGTAGTCCGAGAACTTGCCCTTTCCGGTGTCTCCCCACTGATTGCAGATGATGGCTATTGTTTGAATGTCCTTCAACAGGTGGCTTAAAGACACGGTGTGTTTGCTCCTCTGCACTTAACCTGCGGGTTTACCTTTAGTTAAATCTTTCTTTGCCGATCAGGCCGGCGGCGCAGGAGAATCTGCGTTTTTTGAAAAACCGGTAATTTCTGCAAAACGTATTTTTCAATCGCTTATGCTGCACCCTCATTCTCCTGACAGCGTCGCTATCTTTCGTGTATAGTATATGCCGCCTTGACCGAAATCTCAACAGCTTTTTTCACTCATCTGAAAATTTCTCCTTTCTTCTGTAGATTATGCCCCTATATTTGGCAAAGTGTCGTTGCGCATCCGCATAGTGAGCCGCCCATCGTCTTATTACAGGAAAGCAGGGGTTTCTTTGGGGCAAGTCCGGTAAAACGATGGATATAGCTTGCTTTCTGGTGTGAAAAGCGCATAATTTGTTGAGCTGCGAGCAGAATTGGTGAAAGTGGGGGAAATTTCAGACAGATGGTAAAAAGAGCACAGATCTCCAAAAAAGCAGCGCCTCGTGTGGCGGAACAGTTCGGACACAGGCTCCTGGCCTGGTATTCGGATCACGGCCGGGATCTGCCCTGGCGGCACACGCGGGATCCGTATCACATCCTGGTATCAGAGATCATGCTGCAGCAGACCCGGGCGGGACGGGCTCTGCGTTACCTGGCGAGTTTTCTGGAGGTTTTTCCAGATCTCAGGACCCTGGCTGAAGCTCCCCTGGACCGAGTCCTGAAGATGTGGCCGGGAATGGGATATCACGCCAGGGCCGGTCATCTCCACGCGGCGGCGCAGATCATTCTGAAAAATCACCAGGGCCAGGTCCCCTGCGGACTGGAGGCCCTTCGAGCCCTTCCGGGAGTGGGCTACAACGCTGCGGCTTCCGTGGCCAGCTTGGCCTGCGGCGAGGCTTGGCCCGTTCTGGATGGCAATGCCATCCGGGTTCTGTGCCGCGTATTCCAGCTTCAGGCTGACCCGCGAAGTCACGCTCAGCACGGGCGCCTGTTGGCTCTGGCCAAAACCTTGCTGCCAGCCGCACAGGCCGGCTCATTCAACCAGGCTCTGATGGACCTGGGAGCCCTGATCTGCCGCCCCTCGGCTCCCCAGTGTCCCCGATGTCCCCTCTCGGCCATCTGCGAGGGCTTTGCCTCCGGCGATCCGGCTAGCCTGCCCCGCCTTTCTCCCCGCCAGCCGCGCCCCCACTATGACATCGCCGCGGGGATCATCTGGCGGGGCGAGCGGTTTCTCATAGCCCAGCGGCGCCCCGGCGGGTTTCTGGGCGGGTTGTGGGAGTTTCCCGGAGGGAAGCGGGAACAGGGGGAGTCACTGGAGCAATGTTTGCGCAGGGAGATCATGGAGGAGCTGGGCATTCGCATCCGGGTTGACGGTCCATTTATGAACTTGAAGCATGGCTATAAGCATTTTCGGTTTACCCTGCACGCGTTCCAGTGCACCTACCTGAGAGGGCGGCCCCGCACCATAGGATGTGCTGCCTATCGGTGGATTCAGATTGAAGAGCTGCAGAATTATGCCCTGCCATGGGCAGATCAGAAACTGGCGGCGGTCCTGAGAACCAGGGTCCGTGGCTGAAGCTTTCACCATTTCAGAAGGAGGTGTTCGACGTGAGAAAGAGCTGGTGCGTCGTGGCTGTTCTATCAGTTCTCTTCCTGCCGGTTCTCCTCGCTCTGTCCTGCTCGCCGAAGCCGACTAGCGTGATCCAATCTTATGAGGAGGCATACAACGGTCACGACCTGGAAAAACTGCTGTCTCTCTATGCTGAAGAGGTCAGTTTTGAGGTGGTCGGGCAAATCTCATTACAGGGAAAAGAGGTTCTGCGAGATCTGACCGAACACGACTTCGTCCTGAACATCCACATGTCAATTAGGCAGGTCAGAGCACAGGGCGACTCGGTAATGTGCCAGTTGACAGAGACCAATGATTGGCTCAAAACTGCCGGTATTGGCGAGGCCCGCTATTCTGTGACCTTCGTGGTCAAGGATGGTCTGATCGAATCCATAAGAGCAGAGCAGACTGCCGAGACAGAGCGAGTTTTTAAGAGGGTGCTCGGCCCTCTCACGGAATGGGCTTCTGATGAGAGGCCAGAGGCCTTGGCGGAGATGATGCCGCAGGGCGCATTTGTCTACAACGCAGAGAACGCGAAGAAAAGCCTCTCCCTGTTGCGGGAATGGAAACAGTTAGCCGAGCGAGAGGCAAAATCGCCGGGCTGGAAAAGAGTGGAAGGAGATTGATTGTTCCCTGCGCGGCGCGACTTGCTGTCTGGTGTGCCGTGAGCGGGTTTGGCGAGAGAGCACAGTAGTCTTTTGGCCGCAAAAGAGAGGAGTTTCCCCTGGAAGATTTGATCATCAGACCGGCCAGGCCCTCCGACCGGGAGACCGTGGTTTCCTTCAGCGCCAGGATCTGGGATGGTTACGATTATCTGCCGCGGGTCTGGGATCAATGGCTGGCTGAAGCCGGCGGGGCATTTTTAGTGGCCGAGCTGAATGGCCAGCCGGTGGGGACAGACAAGATCACGGTGCTGGCGCCGGGAGAGGTATGGCTGGAGGGGCTGCGGGTCGATCCCCACCACCGGGGCAAGGGGATCGCCCGGGCTCTGAGCCGCGAGGCCATACAAAATGTCAGGCAGTTGAGACCGTCATCGGTTCGCTTTTCCACCGTGGTAGACAACCAGACCAGCAGACACATGGGTGAAGAAGCGGGTTTTCGGTTTCTCTTCCCCTGCCGGAGGCTGATCGGCGAGGTCCGGAATGGTGATCTGCCCGAAGATGTTCTGGGGAAGTTGGCGGATGTGGATGAAATGCTGGTTTTTCTGCACAGGTCCGCGGTCTTTCAACGGATGAAAGGGCTGTTCGCCTGGGGATGGATATTCAAAAGGCTGGACCGTCCGTTTTTAGAGCAAATAGTAGGTGAGGGGAACGCGCTGTTAGCTCGCAGCCGGGGAAAGATCAACGGGCTGGCCCTGTTCCAGGGCCAGCGCCACGGTCCCAAAGCGGCCCTGGGTTTTATCGATGGGGCTGAGGAAACAGCGGTGACTTTGGCCGATCAGTTTCGGATCGTTGCCCAGCGCCGGGGCTTCCGGGAACTCCTCTCCATGGTGCCGGAGAGCTCGGCATCTGTCTTGCTGGCGGCGGGATTCCGGTTGGAGGAGCCGACCTCGGTGGTAGTTTATGAGCTCAGCGGAGAGAGACTGCAGAGGACCCTGCAGGCGGGAGAGATCTGACCCTTTCGAGAGACAGGAGATGAGAGAACGGACCCTGTGGACTCGCCCATATTTTGGCGTCCTCCTGGGAGTTGTGGCCGTTTCCTTTGCGGCCATCTTTATCCGGCTGTGCCAGGCTCCCCCGCTGGCTGTGGCCTTCTACCGGATGGCATTGGCCGCCGTGGTGCTTCTGCCTTTGATGGTCCACCGGGGATGGTCGCAGCTGGCCGGTTTGAGAAAAGCTGCTCTGGCTCGCGCCCTGCTGGCTGGCCTCTTTTTGGGGATTCACATGGGCGTCTGGGTGAGCTCCCTCTACTTCACCTCTGTGGCCAGCTCCGTCATTCTGGTATCCACACAATCGATATTCGCCATACTGTTCTCCCACTTGGTCATCAAGGAGAAGGTCTCTGGGGGTGTTCTGCTGGCCGTGCTCATCGCCCTGGCCGGGAGCGTGCTTATCGGGGGCAGCGACATGAGCCTGGGGCGGGAGACCTTGTTGGGAGATGGGCTTGCCCTGGCCGGTGCCCTCATGGCCGCATTGTACATGGTCACCGGCCGGCGGGTGCGCCAGGAGCTCCCTCTGTTGCCCTATGTGTTTCTGGTCTATAGCACCGCCGCCGTTCTGCTGGGCATCTGCTGTCTGGTCTTTCGGGTAAAGATGACCGGTTACCCCGGGCAGACCTACCTGTGGCTGGTCCTTTTGGCCCTGGTTCCTACTCTCGTGGGCCATACCCTGTTCAACTGGACCCTGAAATACCTGCCAGCCTATGTCATCGGCGTGAGCCTGCTGGGGGAGCCCATCGGGTCCACTGTGCTGGCTTATTTTGTCTTTGGTGAGGTCCCTGCGCTGCTGGCGTTTGTGGGTGGGGTCATGGTGTTGGGAGGTCTCTACCTGCTGGTCCGGAAAGAGGAGGCGGTGAAGAGGGTGGTGGGGTAGGGAGTTAACAGCGACGTCGTTTTCTCAAAAGCAAAGCCCAGCTCCCCTGAGTTCGGAAGAACGGGAAGCCGGGCTTTTTTCTCTTCAGCAGAGGTGCAATAAAGGTTGTTAGGCATTCCTCACAGCGATACAATTCTGTTCATCTGAAAGTCTTCTTCTTTATTCCGCGGGTTTTTCCTCGGGTTTCTCCTCGACCTTGGGGGGCTCCGGAGCGCTCGTTCCCCCGGAGACCTTGTTGAAGGCGCCCTGGGCGATGGCCGCGCCGATGGGCCCGAGGAGAATCATCAGGACGAAGGTCGAGCCGGCACTGCTTGACCCGTTGGTCACCTTCTCCACGCCCTGGCTCCATTTCCACAGCCAAAACCAGTTGGCGATGGGGACGATCATCAGCCAGGCGGTGGGTATCTCGGCGCCTTTGGCGTTCATCTCCCCCTTGGTCTTGACGTACCAGACGATGCCGTAGATGCCCAGCGTGACGAAGCACAGGATAAACACGGCAGCAGGACTGCGTTTTTCCATGACGGTCCCCCCTTTGTTTGTAAGCCGTGGCTGTTCTGTCTTTACCGCCTCCTTCATGCAGGAGACTCAACAGGGTCTTTAAGCCCCGGCCAGAGTGATGGAAATCTTTGTTCCTCCCACGACGAAGCTTTGCTTTCCAGCCAAACAAAACCTTGATTTATACCGGCTTGGCTTTTTTTATCTCCTTTCTGTTAGAGCCGGAAATGCTGTTTGATTGCCGAAAACGGTGAACTTTTCATCTCCGATGAGTTTTGATGCCATAATCTATGCCAGAAGGGGGCTTATGTCAACAAGAAAATAGAGGAGATAGGGATCGCGGAAAGACAGGGGTTAGGGGTCAGGGGTTAGTGACCCCGGAAAGACAGGGGTCAGGGGTTAGGGACTCCGGAAAGACAGGGATTAGGGGGCAGGGGTTAGGGATTAGGGACCGCGCTTCTACCCCCCAACATGTAACTAACTGTAATAGAAGAAGGTTTTCTTGTTTTCCCCTAAACCCTAACCCCTAAATCCTGGTTGGGTTGGG
>DAOVRJ010000119.1 GCA_030628225.1 Candidatus Zixiibacteriota bacterium
CAGGGAAAGGTATGAGCAGATGCCAAACTCCTCCTCCACCCGGTAGTGGGTCACGGCCCGGCGCCCTTTTACCAATCGAACGGCCATCTTCTTCCGGTCGCCCTGGTGACGGCCGATGGGGCTGTCTATGCTCCCCTGTTGAGATGGGAACTGCCCCCAGACGATGGCCCGGTACTCCCGCTTGACGGTGCGTCTGGCCAGTTGCTCGGCCAGGATACGGTGAGCCTTGTCCGTCTTGGCCACCATCAGCAGCCCGGTGGTGTCCTTGTCCAGGCGGTGGACGATGCCCGGGCGCAGCGGCCCATTGGCCCCGGAGAGCTCCCCGGAATGACCCAGCAGGGCATTGACCAGGGTGCCGGTGTAGATGCCTGAGGCGGGATGGACCATCATGCCCGCCGGCTTGTTGACCACCAAAAGGTGGGCGTCCTCAAAAAAAATGTCCAGAGGTATCTCCTCCGAACTCACTTCCGGCTGTTCCCACTCGGCAAGCTGAATTTTGATCTGTTGGCCGGCCTTGACCTGCTGGTGGGGCTTGACGGACTTCCCCTCCACCAGAACCTGCCCCCCAACTATGAGCTTCTTCAGAGCGGATCGGGAGAGGTCCTGGAGATGTACGGCCAGAAACTGATCCAGGCGCTGCTCTCTAATCTGACTGGGAACAACCAGCCTTTTTATCTTGCCCACGGTCCTCTGCTTTCTTCTGGAACATTAAGAGCAGAAACACTGCCACTCCCACCGTGACCGCGGCATCGGCCAGGTTAAAAACCGGCCAGCGCAGCCTGCCGATGCCGAAATCCAGAAAATCGATCACCATCCCGTAGCGAACCCGATCGATCAGGTTGCCCAGTGCGCCACCCAAAATAAGGGCCAGCGAAATCCGCGACCAGAGGTGCCCGGCAGACATTTTTCGGAGATAGAAAAAACTCAGGATGATGGCCAGAATGGAGGCCAGCAGGTAAAACCAGCCACCCCCCAAAAAAATTCCGAAAGCGCCGCCGGCGTTCCGGATAAAGGTTATACGGAAAAAGTTTCCCAAAACAGGGATCGACTGTCCCAGCTCCATCCTCTTTGCCACAAAGATCTTAGACCCTTGATCGGCAATGATTGTCAGGACGGTCACCATCCATAACAATATCGAATTGATCGACAGCTTGCAGAACAATAGATTCCTCACCAGGACACTGAATGAGGGCAGTCCGGTGCCCCGGACCTCATTGCTTCTGATTCTTCTCCTCGTCGGACTGGCACTGGATGCATAACTTTGCGTGAGGAACGGCATCGAGCCGTTTTGGATTGATGACCTTTCCACAATCGGTGCATTTGCCGTAGGTCTTCTTCTGAATTCTGCTTAGGGCATCGTTGACATCCAGCAACGTTCGGCCCTCTTTTGAGGCCAGAAGAAAAGCCGTCTCCCGGCGCATGGCATCCGTCCCTATATCGGCCATGTGAAACGAGTACGCCGAGAGATCACCCGACGATTCCCTTGTGGTGTGGTTTAAAACCGCCTCTTCTAAATAGCCGAGTTCATGCAGCAGCTCCTTGCGTATCGTCAGCAATTTCTGCTCGTATTTCTGTAGTTTGGTCTTCTCCATCTGCACCTCCAGCTCCACTCTGAGGTTCCTCAGCCTCAAGGGGCAATCTTAAGCTGCCTCATCATATCGACACATCTCTCACACAGCGTTGGGTGCGGTTTGCTTTCACCCACGGTGGGAGAGTAATTCCAACACAGCTCGCACTTATCTCCATCCGCCTTTCTCACGCCCACTACCAGACCCAGGGCCTCGTTTTCGTGCAGCTGCAAAGCCTCAAATCGATCGCTGTCGCGCAGAGTGACAGAGGAAACTATAAACAGCGTTTTCAAATCCTCCCGGTAGCGCTCCAACAGCCGCCGCAGCTTTTCCGGCCTGACGTACAGATCGACGGCCGCCTCCAGGGAGTTGCCGATCTGTTTCCTGTCCCGCACGATCTCCAGTGCCTTGAGGACCTCGTCGCGCACCGTCAGAAGCTGTTCCCAGCGAGAGGCCAGCTCCGCATCCAGCCACTCATCTCTCTGCTGGGGAAAAAGGGCGAAATGGACCGATTTTTCTCTCCCCTCTTTCCCGGGCAGTTTCTGCCAGATCTCCTCGGCGGTGAACGGCAGAACCGGCGCCATTAACCTGACCATGGAGGAGATCAATTCGTAGAGTACGGTCTGTGCCGCCCTCCGGCCCGGAGCATCGGGCAAATTCACGTACAGCCGGTCCTTGAGCACATCCAGGTAAAAGGCGGAGAGCTTCACGATGCAGAAGTTGTACACCGAGTGATAGACCTCGTGAAACTGGTAGGTATCGTAGCCCCTGATCACCATCTCGGTCAAGCGCTGCAGGCCTCCCAGTACCCAGCGGTCGATCTCCTCCAGCTTCTCGTATTCGACGGCGTGCTCCGCCGGATCGAAATCGTAGAGATTTCCAAGAATAAAGCGAAAGGTGTTTCTGATCTTGCGATAGGACTCGGAGATGCGCACCAGGATCTCGTCGGAGATGCGCACATCGCTGCTGTGGTCTGTGGAGCAAAGCCACAGCCTGAGCACATCGGCTCCGTGTTGACCATAGATCACCAGCGGGGAAATGACGTTGCCCTTGGTTTTGTGCATGGCCTGACCTGCGCCGTCCAATACCCAACCGTGAGTCACCACGGCCCGGTAGGGAGCTGCATCCCTGGTGGCCACCCCGATGAGCAGCGATGAGTTGAACCACCCCCGGTGTTGATCAGACCCCTCCAGATACAGATCCGCCGGCCAGCGCAACTCCTCCCGTCCCTCAAGGACTGCCCGGTGCGTGGAACCCGAGTCGAACCAGACATCCAGAATGTCCTTTTCCTTCACGAACTCCGTATCGCCGCATTTGGGACAGGTGAAACCGGAAGGGAGAATCTTTTCGGCGGGAACCTCATACCAAGCATCCGAGCCTTTCTCCCCAACCAGCCTGACCACCGCGGAAATGGCCTCGGCAGAGAGGATCTCGTGGCCGTGCTTCTTACAGTAAAATATGGGGATACCCACCCCCCAGATACGCTGCCGGGAGAGACACCAGTCCGGCCGGCTCTCCACGGCGCTGTATATGCGATTCTCGGTGTGTCCCGGCACCCACTGGACCTTTTCGACGATCTCCAGGGATCGCTTGCGCAGATCCAGGTGATCGACGGACAGAAACCACTGCACCGTAGCCCTGAAGAGCAGCGGCCGATGACATCGCCAGCAGAAGGGATACTGATGTTCAATGGTGCTGGAGTGAAGCAATAGACCTTCTTTTTGCAGGTCGTCCTTGACCAGCTGGTTGACCTCATCCACACCAATGCCCTGATACTCCGGCACCTGGGCGGTGAACCGACCCTTGTCATCCACAGGGGAGAAGATCTCCAGCTTCTCGCGAATGCCCACCTCGAAATCCTCCTGGCCGTGGCCAGGGGCGGTGTGGACAACGCCGGTGCCCTCGTCCAGGGTAACATGCTCGGCCATAAACATGGGGCTGTCCCGGTCGAAGAGGGGGTGTTTGCAGATAATGCCGGCAAGGTCGCCGCCCTTCATCTTCTTGATCCGCTTGAAGGACCGGGCATTGATCGTCTGCATAGTTCCCTCCACCAGCGCATCGGCCAGCAGATAGACCCTTCCGTCCGTTTGAACCAGGGCGTACTCCATATTGGGATGAACCACCAGAGCCATGTTGGCTGGAATGGTCCAGGGGGTCGTGGTCCAGATGACCACGTAGCATGAGCTCGGGTCCTGGCCGGCGAAAATGCCCTGAGGATCCTTCCTCAGGGGAAAGGCCACCACAATGGATGAGGATTCCTTCTCCTGATATTCGATCTCCGAGAGGGCCAGCGCGGTGCCGCAGGTCGGACACCAGTGAATCGGACGCAGTCCCCGATAGATATAGCCCTTCTCCGCCAACTCCCCAAAGACCTCGACGATCTTGCTCTCGAACTCCGTCGACATGGTCAGATAGGGATGCTCCCAATCGCCCCAGACGCCCAGTCGGATAAACTCCTTTTTCTGAAGTTCGACGTATTCCCTGGCATACTGACGGCAGCGCTTGCGCAGCTCAACGGGAGTAAAGGACCTGCCCTCCTGGCGCATCAGCTTGGTCACGTTGATCTCGATGGGCATTCCGTGATTATCCCAGCCGGGGACATAGGCGGCATCGTAGCCCTCCATGCTCTTGGAACGAACCACAAAATCCTTCAGGGTCTTGTTCAGAGCATGGCCTATGTGGATGTCGCCGTTGGAATAGGGCGGCCCATCATGCAGCACGTACTTCTTTTTTCCCTTACGTTCTTTGCGAAGCTGCTGATAGGCGTCCAAATCAGCCCAGAAATCCAGAATTTCCGGTTCATGCTTAGGCAGTTTGGCCCGCATGGGAAAGTCGGTTTTGGGCAGATTCAGGGTCTTGGAATAATCCATGAGGTGGTACTCCTGGCCTTTGCCAGAAACATGCCGCCCCCCGGGGATGCGCCCGGCTCTCTTAATGACGATCAAACTCCCCATTGGGCGGGACGTTGTGCGAAACTAACTGCTCGAAAACTATCAAACCCTTAGCCGGCCGGAAAACGGCTTACATGCTCTCGATAACCCGCCTCATCAGCTTGGTCAGCTTGGGCTCGGCCTCGGCGGCAATTTTGATGATCTCTTTGTGGCTAGCCGGCTTGAGAGCGTCGGGCAAACAGTTGTCGGTGATCACCGAAAGCCCCAGGACCCGCATGCCTCCGTGGATGGCCACGATATCCTCGGGTACCGTGGACATTCCCACCACATCTGCTCCGATGATGCGCAGAAAGCGGTATTCGGCGGCCGTCTCCAGAGTGGGACCGGTCATTCCCACGTAAATCCCTCTCTGTACCCTGATCCTCTCCTCCATGGCCACCTTTTCCGTCAGGGCGATGAGTTTCCGGTCATAGGGCTCGGACATATCCGGAAAACGGGTGCCCAGCTCATCCTCGTTGGGCCCAATGAGCGGGTTGGTGCCCAGCAGATTGATGTGGTCGGTGATGATCATGATATCCCCGGGCTTGAACTGGGGGTTAAGACCACCGCAGGCGTTGGAGGCCATCAGAACCTCCGCCCCCAGAGCTTTCATCACCCGCACTGGAAAGGTGATCTCCTGCATGGAGTAACCTTCATAGTAGTGAAAGCGCCCCTGCATGGCCAGCACCCTCTTTCCCCCCAGCTTGCCGAATATCAATCTGCCCGCATGACCCTCCACGGTGGAAACGGGAAAGTGAGGGATCTCCTCATAGGAAACCACGGCCTCTTTCTGGATCTCCTCGCCCAGGGCTCCCAAACCCGACCCCAGGATGATGCCCACCTTGGGCCTTATCTTGGTGCGGGACAGCAAAAAGCTCGTCGTCTCGGCGATCTTCTCGGTGAACTCGCTCATCTTGTCCTCCAATATCAGCCGGGTCAGCAACGGGCCCTGGCCGTCTCAGGTCATTCTGCATGGGCAAAAACAGCTTCGCCGGCCATGCCCTACGTCGTGGATCCGGCCTGCTGCTGAGGGTCCGTCCCCTCGATAGAGTCCAGGATCTTCTTCAGCTCCTCTCCCTGAGGGCGCTCCCGCCGCCGCTTGATGGAAGCGAAACTCTTACTGGAACCCTCTCCGGACTCGATGTTCTCCAACAGATGCCACTGGGCACTGAGAAACGCTTTGAACTCGGAGACGTAGCGCTCCTTGCTCATCTGCAAGTCCGAGATCTTCCTGTTCAGGTCGGTCAACCTCAGCTTGGCCTCCTCCAGCATCCTCTCGCTCTCCAGATGAGCCTCTTTGATGATCAGGTCGGCCTCTTTTTCCACGTTGCGCTTGGTATCCTCGGCCGTCTTCTGGCTGGTCAGCAGAGTGTCCTGAAGCGTCTGCTCCAGCTCCTGATAGCTTTTCAAACGGGCGGAGAACTCCTTCATCTTCTCCTTCAACTCCGCGTTCTCGGCGATGAGCCCCTCAAACTCGCCGGCCAACATCTCCAAGTAAGTGGTCACCTCTACGGGATCATATCCCCGAAAAGCTTTGTTGAAAGATTGCTGCTCAATTTCTAACGGACTGATCTTCATCATGATCACCCCCAGGAGGGAGAATCAAAAAAACGGCGTTACCCGTCAACATCTGGAGCAACCCTCAAGCACGGAAGATGGCTGTGCCAATACGCACCATGTTTGCCCCCTCTTCAATGGCTACCGGAAAATCGTTGGTCATGCCCATGGAGAGGAAGCGCATGCGCACATGGGGTAACCCCGAGCTTTGGACCTGCTCGAAAACACCCCTTAGCCTGGCGAAACAGGGTCGAACCTGTTCAGGATCCGGAAGAAAAGCCCCAATGGTCATCAGTCCTAAGACGCGAATGCCCGGCAGAGGAGCCAGCGATTCCAAAAAGGAGATCACCTCGTCCGGGATCAGGCCGAATTTGCTCTCCTCGCCTGAGGTGTTGACCTGAACGAGAACATCCGCCTGTCTGCCCAGTTTCTCAGAGCAACGGCTGATCTCCTCGGCCAGTCTGAAGCTGTCCACAGAATGGATCAGATCAAAAATCTCCAGGGCCTTCTTGACTTTATTGCGCTGAAGATGGCCCACCAGATGCCAGCTAACCGGCCTTTTGACGAGAGGATATTTGGTCAGAGCTTCTTGAACCCGGTTTTCCCCGATGATGGAAACCCCACAGGAGATGGCCTCCTGAATGGTCCCCACATCCATCGTCTTGGTCACCGTTACCAGCTGAATTTCATCGGCTGACCGGCCGCTTTTTTCAGCGGCAACGGCGATCTGTTCCTGGACCCTTTTCAGATTATCTCTAATGGAAATCATTTGAATTCAGACGCAGATAGTTTTAAAATATACCTCTTTGAAAATGGCAGGTCAACTAAAAAATTTGTCCGGCCAAGAGCTGCGCACCATCGTTCAATATGCTGAATAAAATCACCCAATGATAAGTGAAAAACAGGGCAGCCGTGTGCATGCCCCTGATCCGTGGAGTGGAAATACACCGGATGGCAGTCTTCCCGATCCGCGATTCACGAACTTAGGGACAGGACTGCGCTGATTTGGGCGGCTGAAAACAATGCCGGCACCTGGGCTCGTATGCGCCCCCGGCCCCGATCATCACCCGCTTTTCGCTATCGACCAATCGCTGAGATCTGTTGGCTGGCTTGCCACAGACCATACAAACGGCCATGGTCTTGGTGATATACTCGGCCACGGCCAAGAGTTGCGGTATGGGCTCAAAGGGCTGGCCCCGATAATCCTGATCCAGACCTGCCACGATAACGCGCTGGCCCTCATTGGCCAGGCGCTCACAAACCGCCACTAGCTCCATGCCCAGAAACTGAGCTTCGTCGATGCCCACAACCTGGGTGTCGGGGTCGGTGCGCGCTAAAATCTCCTTGGCAGA
>DAOVRJ010000235.1 GCA_030628225.1 Candidatus Zixiibacteriota bacterium
CCCCACAACTCCTCCCTACCTCGCCGAGCCCTCCTGAAACTCACCGGGCTGACCATCCCCCTGGTGGCCTTTCTGCGCAAGGTCCCCCAGGCCCTGGCCGGCCGATGGGAACACGGGAGCAAAAATCACTGGCACCAGGGTATCTTCGTCCAGGATAACGTGAACATGAGCAAGATCGATCAGGGGATCATCGGGGCCAGAATCAACGGCCGCTGGGAAGAGTACCACGTGACGGAGTTGGACGAGGCCTTCATGGAGTGGAACATTAATGGACGTCTGAAGTTCCTGGAAAAGATCGCCCAGGGAGGCATGCCCAGCCTGGCCGGTCCTCACTGTGCAGCGGTGGCTACTCGCGGCGGGGGACGCCGGGATAGCGGGTTCACCCTGAATAACGCCGTCAAGGGGGTGGGCTTCGCTCCCAAAAAGGAAAAGATCGGGGAGCTGACCGATAGGCTGAAGAATACCATGGATGCGAACATGAAGGAGAAACTGGAAATCCTGCAGGATAACTATCGCCACCAAGAGCTGTGGGACCGGACCAAACAGGTCTCCCTGGAGCTTTACGTGCGCCCGGACTTCGAGACGCACACCTTCCTGAACATCATGGCCGACCCGGTGGCCAACATCGTCTTTCTGGACATGCCCAGCTACGAGCTGCGGGCCATCGCCCGCATCGTCCACCCCCAGGATCCGAACATCGCTGAAGAGGAAAAGGCGCTATTGGAGTATAGCAATCTGGTCCACGACTATTTCCACGGCGGGTCGGGAAAACGCTACAGCCTGCTGGCCTTCCATATCATCGAACAGTTCGACAATTCCCCCGGGTCGGGGAAGGGCGTGCGAGTGCAGCCTGCTTTGCCCGAGGAATGAGTCGTCCTGGCCAGGCATAGAGTGCGAAAAAGCCTCCGCAAAACCGCGGAGGTTTTTTCGTCCCCCCCACCGAAACACCACTTTCCCCGGTGGCCGACCATCCAGCTTGACGTCGAAAACCAAGCGCATCATCCGGCTCGCTCTCCGCTGAGGCCGGGGAAACACCTCAAAAACCTTTTTCAGGAACGAAAAGGGTACCTTTTTGCTCAACCACCAACATGAACAGCACTTTTTAATTGATTTTGCGGCTCTGGTGTTCTATATTGTGGACACTTGCCAAAACTCCACGGTAGAGCGTGATCTTTCCCGCTCATCCACGATTCGGAAGAGGCGGGCCAACATTAAAAGCAGCAAAAGCAGCGTCTCCGGGAGGAAATCTTAGTCCATGGTGGCCGTTTTCGGCCGCTGAGGGATAACCCCAAGAGGAGGGATCGTTATGTTGCGTCCTTCAAGGATCGTCGGCGTGGTCCTGGCTGCGACCATTGCCCTGTTGTTAGTCTTCACGGCCCTGTCTATGGCCCACGACAGGTGGCATGAGCCAGGGCAGATCATCGTCAAGCTCGCCCCGCAGGTGGGCAGAGTTGTGGCGGAGAAAAACGACGGAGTTGTCTCCGTGGGCATCGCCTCCCTGAACCTGAGGATGGAACGGTACGGGGTCCATCGCATCGACCAGCTTTTCCCGCACAAGAGCTCGCAGCTGGGCCTCATTTACCAATTCGAGTTCGATCCCAAATACAGCGCAAAAGGTGTGGCCGAGGACTTCGCCGCAGATGAACACCTGTTGTATGCCGAGCCGCGCTACCGCCATCGGATCTGTGATACACCCAACGACCCCAATTACATAAATGGGCTACAGTGGTTTCTCAATACCGTTCAGGCCCCTGACGCGTGGTCTGTCAGCAAAGGAGACAGCTCGCTGATCATCGGCATCGTGGACGTCGGCGTGGACTGGAACCACCCGGACCTGATCGACAATCGCTGGTTCAACTCCGGTGAGGATCTGAACGGAGACGGAGTACCCGATGTCAACGGCATCGATGATGACGAGAACGGCTTCATCGACGATTTCTACGGCTGGGATTTCGTTGGAATGGGCGTGGGCGTTCCGGATAACTTCCCCGACGAGGGAGCAACGGGACATGGCACCCATACCGCCGGGGTCTGCGCCGCGGCGACAGACAACGATCTGGCCTGCGCCGGCATGTCCTGGAAATGCACCTTCATGCCGGTAAAGGTCAGCGCAGACGGCAGCAGCGATATAACTTTCGGCTACGAGGGCATTCAATATGCCGTGGACAACGGGGCTCTGGTCATCAACCTAAGCTGGACACGAGGCGACACGGCCAGTGCCTTCGAGCAGGAGATCATCGACAGCGCCTTTGCCAAAGGGGCGATCCTGGTGGCCGCCGCCGGGAACGACGAGGCGGGAAGCACCTTCGCGCCCCCGGACACCTGTCCACTCAGCTACCCGGCCTGTTACTCTCACGTGACGGCCGTGGCGGCCACGGACATGAACGACCGGGCGACCAGCTTCACGTATTACGGCACCTGGGTGGATGTCTGCGCTCCCGGAAACGGCATATTCAGCCACCTATGGGACAACAGCTACGGGATGCGCTCCTCCACCAGCAGCGCCTGCGCCCTGGTCTCCGGGGTGGCCGCCCTGCTGAAGTTCTACGACCCGAGCGTGGACAGCGACGATTTCCAGACCAGGATGCGAACCACCTCCGATTATATCGACGATCTGAACCCCGACTATGCCGGCCAGTTGGGCGGCGGCAGGTTAAACGCTTACCGGGCGTTGATGAACATCGTCCCCGTGGAGGAAATTGCCTCCGCTGCACAGGGCATGCCCGATGGCTATGCCCTTTCCCAGAACCATCCCAACCCCTTCAACCCCAGCACAACCATCTTATACAGTCTCCCCCAGGTGGGGCAGGCGACACTGCGCATCTACAACGTGGGCGGACAGCTGATCAGGATCCTGGTAGACAGTATCCAGCCGGAGGGCGAGTATGCCGTACGGTGGGATGGATGTGACCGGGATGGTCAACGGGTGACCAGCGGAATCTACTTTTACCGCCTGAGTGCGGGCAACTGGAGCCAGGCCAAGAAAATGGTCCTGATGAGATAGTTTCTGGGCGGAAGATCCAAAGAGGGCGGGATGGGCGGATACAAGCAATCAGCATCCCCCTTCCTGCCCTTTTTCATTTACCCTGCCAACTCCCTCGCCGTCCCAGCCCATTTTTAAATATATCCCCTCGGTCTCATGGCCAGAGAGGAAGGCTCCATGCACCTGATCACAAAAGGGCCTGGCTCTCTCTTGATCCTCTTGGGTTTACTGGCAACTTCATTTCTGCTGTCCGTCACGCCATCCCTGGCCCAGGAAGAGGCACGGGCCGTATGGTTCAGCCGTTTCGAATATGGTTCCGAGGCCGACATCCGACGGCAGATCGCCAGTGCCGATTCCTGCCATTGCAACATCATCCTGTTCCAGATCAGGGGACAGGCGGACGCCTTCTACCTATCCCAGGTGGAACCCTGGTCCGACCAGCTAGGAGACGGTTATCCCGGGTTCGATCCGCTGGCCGTGGCCATCGAGGAGGCCCGTCTGCGGGGCATGGAGCTCCATGCCTACGTCAACACCTTTCCCCTATGGAATGGCTCGAACCCACCTTCCTCGCCCGATCACATCTACAACGCCCACCCCGAATGGGTGATGTTGGATCAGTCCGGCACACCCATGGATCCCGCCGGCGGCTACGCTTTCCTCAGCCCGGGCATCCCCCAGGCGGTTCAGCACGTCAACGACGTGATCACCGACATCGTGACGC
>DAOVRJ010000245.1 GCA_030628225.1 Candidatus Zixiibacteriota bacterium
ATCGTTGATGATCGGTCCTCCCCTGACCACGAAGGTCACCTTTTCGGCGGGCAGATATTCCAGGAGAATCCGGTCGAAGAAGATCTCCCCGGTGTTGTCGCCCAGGTAAAGGATCTCCCGCGCCTCCTCCATAGCCCGCCAGAATTCCACGCTATGGTCGATGGCCAGCTCCTGGGACAGAGCCATCTCGGCAATCTCATTCACCGACAAATCCAGACAGGCGCCGGGGGGGCCGAAGTCGATAACATTGCCGGCGATAGCCAGCCGTAGAGCGAAATCTCGTGGTTCTTGAGCGCTGGCCACTCTCTGCCTGAGCTGCGAACAGAGCTCGGCGCTCAGCCGATTATAGCGGTCCTTTTCCGCCCGGTAGGGATCGGGGTCACCGCTCTCTTCCCTGACGATCCTATGGATTACTTGCCCCATATGAGGTGGGGTGAGGTCGAAGGAAAAATCAGCGGCCTCTCGCAACACTCTCTGCATGATCCGGGCCAGCACCGATTCATCCCGGCTGGCCATTCGGCCTGCCTCCAAAGCCTGTCTCAAAAAACAGGGAATACAATCCAGAAATGTCTTCATCAATTCAGCTCCAGTGACCGGGAACGTCGGCGTCCTGGGCGTATCCCAGTTCACCTTTCTTGAACTTCTCCACCATCTGGCCCACGGTGCCCTGGGCATCTGTGACGATCTTCACTCCCGCCGCCTGGAGGGTTCGATAAGCATTGGGCCCGCAGTGTCCGGTGATGAGCACCTCTATTTCCTGGTTGACCACCGTCTCGGCGGCCTGAATGCCTGCTCCCTGAGCGGCATTGAGATTCTGCTGGTTGTCCACTACCTTGATCTCATCGGTCTCTGTATCAAGAACGAGAAAGAGCTGTGCCCGGCCGAATCGCTGATCCACTTGAGCATCCAACGTTTTGCCTGTAGATGTGATGGCAATTTTCATATAAATTCCTTTCTCCAGGGGGTGGAAGGACATCCACCCCCTCTTCGCATTTCATCAGCCCTTCTTACCCTGGGCCTCCAAATCACCGATGCGCTGCCTGATGGCCTGGAGTTCCTGTTCCACGGCTTCTGCCTGCGCCTTCAAGGAGTCCATCTCCTGCTCTGGTGTCCACTGGGCGGGAGACGGTGCTACCCCGTACGGAGGCGGATACTCCCCAGATATGGCCGGCCAACCCCAACCACGGCCACCACCCCATGCTCGCCCGCGGCCACCACCCCAGGGCAGACCGCCGCGACCAACACCACGGGGAAACCACCCCTGGCCAGACGCCGGGCCTACGCCGGGAGGACAAAATCCGAAACCTCCGCCAGTTCTCGATCCCATACCTCTAGGACCAGTTCCATCAAATCCTGGCATTTCTGACACCTCCTCTCAAAGAAATCCAAAGGGTCAACCTACTCCGAAAATCGACCAGTGCGTCCAGAAAAACCTCTCCCTCTTCCACGACAGCGCCAGCGCCGCCGGCTGCCACCGGGTCCGATGACCAGCCCCGACTGAAGCTGGCCGCGCAAGAACAGCCGCAGAGCGTCGTCGATATCGCCGGTCACCCAGGGATAGACCCGCAGGCCCCTATCGGTCAGCATCCTCATGGTAAAACAGCTGATGCCGCCGCAGATGATCACATCGACACCCTGCTGACAGAGCCAGTTGACCCGGTCCAGGGAGTTGCGCCCCTCCATGGAGACGATTTCCCTGCCGGTGACCTCTCCCCCAGCGGCCGTGACCAGCAACATCGCCGGTGCACAGTCGAAACGGGGAGAAACTCGCGAGCCGAAAAGAGGAAACACGATGGTCATGGCCGACCTCCTGCCCATTGTAAGGCAAGGAACGTGCCAAAGACCAGAATTTGTCCACTATCGACAATACTGCCTGTTGCACAGCAAGTTACAACTACTTCCCCGAATGATCAGCAGCGAATTCCGCTTCCCGGTTAATGCATTTATGCAAGCTCAGCATAAATTGTATTGCGTAATTGCATTAATCACTTTTATTCGGCTCAGATCTCCTCGATGCCCAGGCGTTTCATCTTGCGCCACAGTGTGCTGGGGTGAATGCCCAGCGCCTGGGCCGTTCTGCCGCGATGACCATTATTCCTGCGCAGGGTCTCCCGGATGGCCTTGGATTCCGACTCCTTGAGCGGGTCGCCGACGACCTCCTGCCCACCGGCAACCTCCAATTGGCCGGTGATCTCCTCGGGCAGGTGCTCCAGCTCGATCTGCTTTCCCCGGCAGAGAACGAAGGCATGCTCGATGATGTTCTCTAACTCGCGGACGTTCCCCGGGAAATCGTGGCGCATAAGCAGTTTTAAGACCTCAGCGGAGACACCGGAGATGTGCTTACCCCTCTTCAGGTTGAAGCTGCCGATGAAGTGCTCTATCAGCAGGGGGATGTCTTCCCTCCGCCGGCTCAACGATGGCAGCTCGATCCTGATCACGTTCAGCCGGTAGTATAGATCCTGACGAAATTCGCCGGTTTTCACCAGCTCGGCCAGGTTTTTGTTTGTAGCGGCGATGATCCGGACATCGGCTTTGACCGGGGTAATAGCCCCCAGGGGCTCGTACTCCCTCTCCTGAAGCACCCGCAGCAATTTCACCTGCATGGCCGGGGAGATATCCCCGACCTCATCCAGGAAAAGGGTCCCTCCCTCGGCAATGGCGAACCGGCCGGGCTTGTCCCGTTTGGCGTCGGTAAAAGCTCCCCTCAGGTAGCCGAAAAGCTCCGACTCCAGAAGAGTATCCGGCAGCGCCCCGCAGCTGACCACCACGTAAGGCTTCTCCTTTCGGAAGCTCAGGTCGTGGATGGCTCTGGCGAAAAGCTCCTTGCCCGAACCGCTGGGCCCCTGGATCAGGACGTTGCTGTCGCTCTCGGCCACGTCCGGAAGGATAGCGAAGATATCCTGGATCTTGTGGTTCTTGCTGATGATGTCCATGAAGGTGTATCGCTTGGTGATCTCCTTTTTCAGCTCCTCGATGGCCGAGAGATCGCGGAAGGTCTCCACCCCCCCTACCACCTTGCTCTTCTGGTCGCGCAGCACAGCGGTGCTGATGCTGATAGGCACCCTCTTGCCCTGGCTGTTGAGCACGTCGATGGGTAGGTCGATGACCTGCTGGCCGGAATCCATGGTCCTCTTCAGGGCACAGGCCGTCTGGCAGATGTTGGCCTGGAAAACATCGTAGCAGTGCTTGCCGATGGCCTCTTCAGGGGGCACCCCGGTAATCCGCTGGGCCGCCTTGTTGAATGAGGTGATCCGCCAGTCGGTGTCCACGGTAAACACGCCATCGGCGACGCTGTCCAAGATGGTGGACAGAAAGTGATCTTGGCTGTTCTTTTTCATGGATTGCTCCCGGGCATTAGCAAGAAACCGCAGGCAATTCTGAGAATGTGTGTTGCATTATTGCAATATAGCATTCCTCAGAAGCCAAGTCAAGGATTTGTTTTTATAGGCAGGGCGGGGAAAGCGACGAAAAGGCGCATTAGGAGGGGGATGTTTCCCCCTCGCTTCAACCGGCGTGCTGCTTCGCAGCACCGGGGCGCTATCGGCGGCTCTGCCGCCGATGCCGTCCTTCCTCACGGCGGCCGGCAC
>DAOVRJ010000305.1 GCA_030628225.1 Candidatus Zixiibacteriota bacterium
CACCGAGCGTGGAGTTCGGAACTCGGAACGCGGAGCAAAAAAAATCACAATTAGGAGAAAAAAGGGTGGGGGGTGGCACTCCGAGCTCCGCACTCCCAGCTCCGAGTTCAAAACGCTCCGAGCTCCCAGCTCCGAGTTCAAGAAGCTCCGAGCTCCGCGTTCCCAGCTCCGCGCTCAAGAAACTCGCTCAACTCTCTAAACTCCTGGAATCGGGAAAAACTGTTGACAGGGAAAAGCACCTGGGCTATCTTGTCGTTGAGTTCTTAGGCTTATTCTCATTTCAGCTTTAAACAGGGGGGTCGTCGTCATGAAAAAGATGCTGATCTGTTGGCTGGCCATTTCTCTTTTGCCCTTGGGGGTTATCCGGGCGGAGGGTTTAGGACAAAGAGGCCAGGAGGTTTTTTCCGTGGATGAGTTGGAGGAGGTACACCTTTCCGAAAAGGCCATGAGGCTGCTTCGGCAGAACGGCTTTGTGGTTACTCCCGGATATGAGGATGAGATATTTGACCTGTATTCATCGTGCAGGGAGAAACGCCAGCCCATATTCGTGACCACTGATGCTGTTTTGCACACATCGCACATCTTCTTCGATTACATGCTAAGAATCCTCGAGATAGAGAGGCTTTACCATCTGGCGGATGAGCTCAGCGACAGAATGATTAGCTTGTCCGCAGAACAGTATGAGCAAGCCCAGGATGATCAGGTTAAAGAGGCGGCCAGGTTGAACATCGGGTTTTTTACCGTGGCCAAGAAGCAATTTGATCCCGATTACAGGGTCGGCTACGGGTTGGATGAGATCGTGGACAGGGAGCTGGACAACATCGCCGAGCATTCCGGATTGAAGTTCCGCAAGCTGTTGACCTATGTGCAGCACCCGAGCCTCTTTGAGACAGCCTATGCCTACGAGGACTACAGCCAGTATGTCCCCCGCGGGCATTATACCAGGAACGAGAAGTTCAAAAGGTATTTTAAGGCCATGATGTGGTATGGGCGGATCGATTTTAAATTGAGGCCCGGCTCCACAGAACCGGCCACCACCCACGGCCGGAAGATGACCCTTCAGGCACTTTTGATGACCGATGCCTTCTTGCGGGACAAGGAGAGCTTTAAGCTGTGGAGAATGATCTACGAGCCGACCGTCTATTTTGTCGGCAAGACGGACGATCTGTATGCCGAGGATTATATCCGGCTGGTCAGGAAGATCTTTCCCGCCCGGGGAGAGGTGGATAAGTACGCCGATGAGGAAAAGCTGTCCCTGTTCATCCGGGAGGCGATCAGGTTGCGGCCGCCAAGGATCCTCTCCGCAGCGGCCTTTGTCGAGGATGGGGAATTCGCCGCCACCACAAAGGGCTTCCGGTTCATGGGCCAGAGGTTCATTCCCGATTCCTACATGTTCCAGGAGCTGGTATTCGGGAGGAAGGGGGAGGAGAATATTCTGCTGTACACCGGGACGGGGAAGCCATTCACTATGGAACACGTTCCCAACATTGGCCCGGCCAGGGCCTTCCCCCGGGGTCTGGATATCATGGCCGTTCTCGGCTCGCGGCGAGCTCTGGAAATTTTAAAAGAAGAGGGCGACACAGAGTATACTCACTTTGACGAGCAGCTCCACGGGCTCATAGAGGAGTTTTCCTCCACCGCCGCGGGAGAGTGGAAGCAAAATCTATACTGGCGGTGGCTGTATTCTCTGCTGCCCCTTTTAGAGGTGCGTGAGGGGGAGAACATCCCCGGATTCATGCTCGGCACCGCCTGGCTGGACAAGGAGCTGCAGACCGTCCTGGGCTCCTGGGCCGAGCTGAGGCACGACACCATCTTGTACGCCAAGCAGAGCTACACCATGCTGGCCAAGGCCATGCCTCCAAAGCCAAAGACCACTTATGGCTATGTCGAGCCCTATCCTGAGGTATATGCCCGGATAGAGGAGATGATGAAAGATCTGAGGCTTCACCTGATCTCCCTGGGCATCGCGGTGGAGGGGGTGGCGGAGAAAATAGAGGATTTCGAGGGTCTTCTGGCCGCGCTGAGGACCATCTCGGAGAAGGAGCTGGATGGGCAGGAGCTCTCCGAGGAGGAGTACGGCCTGATCCGGAGCATCGGCGGCAGGCTGGCCTCTTTGAAGAGGTTTCCCGCCGATATCATGGAGAAGATCACCTCCGGCACCGACGAGAAGATGGATCTGGTGGCCGATGTGCACACCGATCCGAACACCAAGCAGGTCCTGGAAGAGGGGGTGGGCTCGCCCTTCAACATCTATGTGATAGTGGACGACAGCAAGGGATACAGGCTGTGCCGGGGGGGCGTTTTCTCGTACTACGAGTTCAAACATCCCCTGGACGACCGTTTGACGGATGAGAAGTGGCAGCAGATGGCCGAGGAGGGGCAAAGGCCGGCGCAGCCGGATTGGATCACAACATTCACTGGCAGATAGATGGTCCGGGCATGCTGAAAACTTGGGGATTGCTGATCACAGCGTTTCTGTTGATTCCATCCTCCGGCGCCTGGGCTGAGGGGGAGGAGCC
>DAOVRJ010000186.1 GCA_030628225.1 Candidatus Zixiibacteriota bacterium
GATAGCGAGCCGGTGCCCGACATTCTGAAAAATGAGCATTGAAAAATGCAAAATGAAAAGTGAAAAATGCAAAATGAGAGTCAAACCCTCAAAATCCAAGATAAGCACATAGTCAGTACAAAATCAATTTGCAATTTTCACTCTGCATTTTTCATTTTGCATTAGGGGCCACATCAGAGGGTATACAAGTATCCCTTTTTATTGAGCCGTTCACTATTACTGGGAGCTCCCGGCGGAAAAATCCTACAGTGGTCCCAGGGCACGCGGGCCGAAGCTAGGGGGACACTTCCCCCTTCAAAAAGATTCATTTCAAATTGCAAAGTAAATTTTAAATTGAAAAATGAAGTGCGAAACCAATAATTCGGGATATTATCAGTTAGTTCATGCTAAGTCAATTTAATAGGCAACACACTTTCCAAAAGGAGAAGCCCCATGCTCAGCTTTCCCACTTTCACCATATGGTCGCTGTGGATGATCCTGGTGCCCATTTTTCTGTTCGCCGGGGCCGGCATGGCCATAGGCAACAAGTTGAGGGGAGTCAGAATTGAGAATAAGGAAGACCACTGTAATATCAAAACGGCTCTGGTGAGCATGAGCCCATTCGTTGCCCTGATCGTCCTGTCGATTTTCACGCCCATCGTATATGGTCCGCTATTCTGGGTTGGTCGCGTTCTCCTTCTGCTGGCCGGGATCATCTATGTTCTGTCCATCGCCGCCTTTGTCAAGGCGCGCAGCGGACTGACCGCCGTGGGCATCTACCGGCTGTCCCGCAACCCGATGTATGTGGCCATGTCCATGATTCTGGTCGCTTTTGTTTTCATGGCCTGGTCCGCGGCCCCGATAATGGGCATTCTGATGGCCGTCGTGGCCCTGTGGAATGCAGCGACAACTCACTGGATGGTGCTTGGCGAGGAGCGGTTTTTGGAGAGCAAATATCCAGGGGCATATGCCGCGTATAAGAAAGTCGCACCCAGATATTTCCTCGTCGTATAAAGGTATAGAGAGGTTGAGGTTTGTCATGCCGGGCACCAGGAGCGTGGACTGCATTCGCCGGGGATGGCAAAAGGCTGCTCAGAGATGAGATCAAAATTTTTTGGGGCAAAAGTCAGGGAATCCTAATAAATGCAGCGAACCAGAAAGGAGGACGCCATGAGAAATGAGGCCAAGATCAAGCTCTCAGCGCTGTGGATGCTGATGGTGGTGGGGCTGCTGGTCCATGGACAGCTACACTTCTTCGAGGCCGGCGGTGTGCCGAAACAGGGTACTGGCATGCTGATGTTCTTCACTCTGTGCTATCTGATACCCATGGCCATGGCATTTCTCTCTCTTGTGTTGAGGCATTCAGCGAACCGCTGGCTGAACGTGATCGCCGGGGGCCTGTTCCTGCTGATGAACCTCTACCACCTGTGGGGACACAGGGGTGAGCCGCATCAGGTGTTGATCATCGGCGCGACCGTGGTGATGGCAGCTCTGATACTGCGGTATTCTTGGAGAGATCTCCGGGAGTCGATCGCTGAATCGGCCTGAAAGAAGATGCGTGTCGCTGGCGCTGAAAGTCATCGTATGACCTGATGAAGGAGGCTTTGAGATGAGGGTTAAGTGAATCGAAAAGCGGATGTTGATATCATTGGAGCTCGACGGATAACAAACTAAGGAGGTTTTGAGATGAGAACCAAATTTATTCTGGCGCTGTTGGGTGTCGCTCTTATAACTGCGGCCGTCGCGAATGTCTCCTGGAGTGAGACGGGCACCGCGGGCATCATCAAAGGCAGCGTGATGGACAAGAGAAGCGGCCAGCCACTGCCCCTGGCCAATATAGTGCTGGAGCGAACGACCATGGGCGCGGCCACGGACCCGGAGGGAATTTTTTTCATCCTCGATGTTCCTCAGGGAAGCTATCAGGTACGGGCCACCATGATGGGCTACAAGTCCGCCTCCCGCACGGTGCAGGTGCAGGCCGGCCGTACTGTGACGGTTAGCTTCGAACTCCGGGAAACCCCCATTCCTCTGGATGCCATCGTGGTCACGGGCACCCGCACGCCCAAAACCATCAAAGATGTTCCGGTGCGCACCGAGCTGATCAGCGCCCGGATGATCGAGGAAAAGGGGGCCACTCAGCTCTACGAGGCCCTGGAGGCCCAGCCGGGCATCCGGGTGGAGCAGCAGTGCTCCAACTGCAATTTCTCCATCCTCAGGGTCGAGGGACTGGAGGGCGGATACGCCCAGGTGCTCATCGACGGCCAGCCCATCTTCAGCGGCCTGGCCGGGGTCTACGGCCTGCAGCAGATACAGACGGGCCATGTCAAGCAGATCGAGGTGGTCAAAGGTGCCGGCTCGGCGCTCTATGGCAGCGACGCCATCGGGGGCGTGGTCAACGTGGTGATGAAAGATCCGTCTCCCAGGCCCAGCCTGAGCCTGGGCCTGAGCCTGGGCACACACGCCACCAACAGTTTTCACGTCGACGGATCCCTGCGCAATGACAGATTGGGCCTGATCTTCTCGGCCCAGAAGGACATGGCCAATGCCATCGATCAGACGGGTGGAGACCAGGCCCCTTACGATGATATCGGCCAGGACAACTACACCGACCGGGTGGAGACGGACAACTTCGGCGCCGGGGTCAAGCTGCATTGGTTCGATCCGCTGGGAATGGGCAGTCGCATTAAAATTCACGGCAGGGCCATCAGCGAGTTCCGCCGGGGTGGCCACCTGGATACCTGGGATGACCCCTTCGATCCCGACTCAGAGCAGATCAGAACAACGCGCTACGAGACGGGCCTCGGTCTGGAAAAGACCTTTCCCCGAGGAAATCGCCTGGAGCTGAACGTGAGTTTCGTCAATCACGATCGAAATGCCACCAATGGGGCCGCCTGGGACAAAGCAATCGAGGCGGGTATGTTAGACGATGAGCTCAATTTCACCCCCCAAGGACAGACCTACGTGGATGAGTACGGGTTCGAGCAGTTCCGGACCGAGTGGTATCCGCAGCCCTTCATTCTCAATGAAAAGCTTTTTCTGCTCGATGTTGTTCATGCCTATCCGCTGGGCAAACACACCATTCTGGCGGGAGCTCAATATCGCAAAAGCGATCTGGAACAGGACATCAACAGGAGCCAGAGCAACAAATGCGCCGACGACCTGGGATTCTTCGTACAGGCCGATCTTATGGCCATGCCCGTTTTGGAGCTGATTCTGGGGGCAAGATACGATATGCACCAATCCGAGGATGACCTCACCGGCGGCCAGTATGACGAGACGACCATCAACCCCAGATTGGCCCTCAGGTACTCGGTCTCCTCGGACCTGGTCATCCGGGCCAACCTGGGCACCGGCTTTCGGGTGCCCTACCTCTTCTCCGAGGACATGCACCTGTGTGCCTCGGCCCCCAGGATCTACAAGGGCCCGGATCTGGAGGCCGAGAAGGCGGTGAGCATGTCGGTGGGAGGCGATTTTTACCGGGCTGATTATCGACTGGGTTTCAACGTGTTCCGCACCCAGATCCGGGATAAGGTCGAGTTTGTCTCCGCCGATGATCAGCCCATTCCCGCCGGGTACGATTACAAATGGTCGAATGTGGGAGACGCCTACACTCAGGGTGCGGAGTTGACCCTGGGCGGCACCCTGTTGTCCGGATTGGAGGCGAAGACGGACGTGGTGTACACCGACGCAAGATTCGAGGAGCCCCGCTACGACCAACAGAGCTATCCCAGCTCCGACGATGGCTGGAAGCAAAGCGATCGGATTCCCCGCAGCCCAGAATGGACGGGAAGCGCTCAACTGACTTATCGTCCAGGGCCCTGGACCTTCCTGATCAACGGCTCATACACGGGCAGCATGTACATCGACCATACACCAGAGGATGATCCGGGGCAGTTGGTTATCGAGAAGACGGATCCCTTCGCCATCTTTGGCGCAAAGATCTCCAGGAGGATGACCGCAGGATTGGCTCTCTTCGTGGGCGCCAAGAACCTGTTCGATTACACTCAGCCCAAGAGAGATAACTCCAACGCCGCCTACATCTGGGCCCCGCTGAGCGGTCGCATCCTTTATGCCGGGTTCGATGTGGATATTTGAGCAGGGATCTTAGAATAAAATTGCCCTGGGTTGGGGATGATGAAACAAAGGATGATCTCCCATCTCTGGGTGAACTCAGGGACAGATGTGATGAACAGTTTTACACGCCCGACTGACCGGCGATTTTAGGGCCAAGAGCTCCAGTTCAAACAGCTCAATCCGCAGCGGCATTTACCTCGTCCGAGCGACATTCACATGACAGACAAACGCCAGAGGATAGTGTCCATTAAATAGAGAATCGGAGAATCGAAACGAGGAGGCGAAGATGAAAAAGCAAATTTTTCCATCGGGATTTTCACTATGAGCAAAGGGCGGTGAATAATCCCCAATTTAGGCTATTTCCTACAAAACACTAAAAAGGGAGGAGAAAATGAAAATCGCAGTGGTGACTGAAGACAAAGTCCATGTGGGGGAACACTTCGGCGGCAGCCCCTATATTGTTGTGGCTACCGTGGAGGCAGGCGAGATAGTGAACAGAGAGGAAAGACATAATCCCGGGCACGATGAGTTCGCAACAGAGGAACATCATCCACAGACCAGCCCTGAAGGAACGCATGGCTTTGGATCGGAAGCCGAAAAGAGACACAAGATGCAGTTGGACATCATCGAGGACTGCGATGTGTTGGTTGTCGATAGGATGGGAACCGGAGCGTACAATTTGTTCACTGACGCCGGAATTAAGGTGATTGCCACAGATGTAAAGGAAATTGATAAAATATTTGACCTCTTTGCGTCGGGAGAGCTGAGCGAAAAGAATCCGGATCTCGATTGAAAAATTCGAGAATTCAAAGACAGGTAACGGCATTGAAGATGCGGTATATCC
>DAOVRJ010000234.1 GCA_030628225.1 Candidatus Zixiibacteriota bacterium
AAGGAGCACGTCGCAGGCATTCATGTATAAAGGAACCTCCTTCTGAGATTGGCCATGGAGAACTATGAGTTCAACTGGGATATCCAGTAAGCGGCACACTATCTGGTATGTTTGCTGGGCGAGGTCGAATCGCTTTTCCTGCCTGGCGGGATCACCGGCGAAGAGGATATAATGTGTGTTGCTGGAAAACCCGAGGTCCTTTTTGGACTGAAGGTGATCCATTGGCTGAAATAAAGAAAGGTCGAGACCATTGTTGATGATGCGGTAATCCTTCCGGCCCAAGGCTTGTCCGAGTGCCTTAGATTGGACGATAGAAAGGTCTACGAAATGGGAGATCAGCCGGGATATCCGCCCCTGGACTCTATCCATCACGTCACTGCCGCAAAATGTGATCACCACCGGTGATCGTGTTTGACAACGAGCCAAAACGCCGCTGAGCCCATAATGAGCGTGAACCAGATCGTACTGCGTGTGCAGGGATTTCCAAAAAACCTGCCATGCCCCCCGGAGATAATTGAGCCTTGACGCCCGACCGTTGGCGAAGACCAGATCGAATGAAACCCCCTTTTTTTGAAGGGACTCAATCTGTGACTTGACAAAACACCCAAAGCTGGGGTCCTCAGCCGTGGGGAACATGTTTGTGACAACTAAAACTGTCATCTCAGGATTGCCGCGCTGTATCGTTCCCAGTGAGTCGATATTCAGCCTGAACTAGGCTGATCAGTGCCCACAAGTAGATGATAGCAGAAGGTAGGCCAAAGGGATCCCCCGCAATGGAGACGACCATCAGGGAGGAGAAAATAGCTAAAGTACAGAAATTAAGGATGGTAGGTCTCTTCTTTGTGTGTTTTACCAATTGCAGCCAAACAACTATAAGTAGAATGGCCAAAGCTAATGTTCCTACCACGCCAACCTCCACCAAGCTTCCAATCCACAATTGATGCGGGTTATAACCTCTGCCGAAAGACACATAATTTAAAAAGGTACCTGGCCCGGAACCGAAAATGGGTTTTTCCAAGAATTTTTTTAGAGAAAAAGCATAAAGGCCCCGTCGCCAGTCCAGGCTATCAGGCTGCATCGGGTCTATGACGTCGCTCCATCGGGTGATGAAACGGGGGAAGCGCCAAACGAATAGGCCAAGCAACCAAGGAGTTATAGTTAGCAGTCGCCATCTCTTGAGGAAAACAAGCACCAATAGGATGGCCAGAGTGGTTGAGATCCAGCCAATTCGGGAAAAAGTGAAGTATAGCAAAGGAAACATCGCTAGCAGCATACAAATGAGGAAATGCTTTGAGAAAGGTCTCCGATAGCCCTCTCGCCGCCACAGGAATCCGATGCTCAAAGGAATGATTATTCCTAGATAAAGGCCGAATGTGTTGGCATGAGAGAAGGTTGATTTTATTCTGACCATGTCGATTCCATAGATAATACGGAGGTTTTCGCTGGTCAGGCCGGAGACCCGGGCGAATAGAGCGTAATACCCGATCAAACAGGGAACCAAGGCTGAGTAAATCATAATACGAGAAAATCTCTCGATGGTGGTCTTGTTTTTTAACACGTCCCAGAGCAGGCAAATCAGAAGGTAGTAACTAGCGTACCGAAACCATCGTTTTATGCTCAACAGGGGATCTACGGATAAGAAAACGCAGACAAGGGTGACGGCAAGATAGAGCAAGAAGACTTTCTGGATTGGCGTTTCGCGCCAGGAAAGCTTGCCCGCCAGAAGCAGGGGGAGAGCCAAAAAAACGAGTGTGAATGTAAAAATGATGTCGACGGTTACATTGAAGGGCTCGCTGAGTAGCTTGATATAATCGAGATTGACGATGGTGAGCAGATAGAGGATCAGGATGGTCTTTCGATTGAGATAGAAAACGACCCCGATGTAGGCTAGCACCAGGCTGCCCAGCAGGGCGAAGTTGATCCACTGATTGCCCAGTGAAAGGGCTTTGCCTATCACGATAGAGGCCAGGCCCAGGGAAATGGCCACGAAGGGGAGAGAGTCTCTTCTCATGTTAACGGAAGGAAACATCCGATCTGTCTTTCTCATTAATAAGGAAAGAGGAAGCTTACATCCTGTTCCTGAAAGGGACCAACTGCAGCAAGAGGCCGTCAAGCTTCCGGGTCTTCGGTATTCGCAAGGCCCACACAATTATGGTGTACTCCCCAGGCCGATGGACGAAACCACAGCGATCTGGAAAAGCTGTGCCCCACAGGTTGTCCATTTTATCTGACCAATCCGGGGCTACGTGGCCTGTGGATCGGACGTCTCCCCTGCGGGGCTCTTCTCAGCCCTGACCACCAGGTAATCGTTTCCCAGACCAAAGCTGAAACCATATTTTGCACCCACGAACCCCAGGGGCCATCGAGAGAGGCCCTCATCCAAACGCCGCCAGAGCCGGTAGGGGATCAGACGGGTCAGGATCTCATAACAGGGGTAGTTGAAGACACAGAAGCGGTGATTCCTGGGCCATAAGCCCGTCTGCCGCAGCAGCCCCAACATCCTTTTGGTGGTGTAAACCTGAAGATGCTCGCGGAATTTCCCCCCTGGCCGGGACCTCATCAGCCGGCGGGAGATGGCCGCGTTGATCCCCGAGCTCACCGGCACGGATAAAAAAAGGGTGCCTCCCGGCCTGAGGACGCGGGCGATCTCCGCCAGGGCTTTCCCCGGATCCATCAGATGCTCCAGGGTCTCCAAGGAGTAAGCCAGGTCAAAAGCCTCATCGGAGAAGGGCAGCCCCTCGGCATCGCCCAACACCACCCGGCTGGCTCTCAGGCCCTGGCGGGCAGTATCGAGCTTCTCGGGGGACAGGTCCAGCCCGACGAACAGGGCGTAGTCCAGACCTTCCAGCACCACAGAGGAGCCGTAGCCGTCCCCGCAGCCCACATCCAGGACGCGAGCTCCTTTCGCCTGGCCGTAAGCCTCCCCGGCCACCCTCCTGATCGCCTCCAGCCTGCGCCTCTGCTGATAGCGCCGGAAAGGTTTGGTGTACATCCGCTCCCGGTCCACCTTCTGAGCCTGGTAGTATGCCAGCAAGTCCTGCTTGTTCATTATTCCAGCTCCATGGGTGCGGGAAAAGGGGGCTAAAGCTGATCCAGCAGATCGGCCATTTTTTCAGCGGCGTGACCGTCGCCAAAGACATCTGACCGGGAGTCGCCGGGGATGTCCTTCTGAAGGGCCCGGCCAATGGCCCGGGCATCTGTTCCGGCCAGCGTGTTCCAGCCTTCCTGGAGGGTTTCCACCCACTCGGTTTCCTCTCTCAGGGTGATGCAGGGCACCTCAAAAAAATAGGCCTCCTTTTGCATTCCTCCCGAGTCGGTCAAGATCTTTCTGGCCCTCTTCTCCAGGATGAGCATATCCAGGTAGCTCACCGGGTCGATGAGCCGCAGGAGAGATGCCCGCGAATCGAGTTCAAATTTCAGGCCCTTCAGTGCCTTGCGCGTCCGTGGATGTATGGGAAAGATGGTGGGCAGATCAAGGCGTCTGAGCACTTCCAGGATTTTCCTCAGATTCCGGGGATCATCGGTATTGTCGGCCCGGTGGATGGTGGCCAGGTAATACTCTCCCGGGCGCAGGTCCAGGCAATCCAGGATCTGGGAGGTCTCCTCCGCCTTTTGGGTGTTGTACAGCACCGCGTCGTACATCACATCGCCTGTGTTGTGCACCCCCTTGGAGATGCCCTCCTTTTCCAGGTTTTCCACGGCCGTCTGGGTGGGGCA
>DAOVRJ010000101.1 GCA_030628225.1 Candidatus Zixiibacteriota bacterium
ATTTTTGAGCCCATGGTCATTTTTTTTACCAGGTTGAAAATCCCAAAGTTCTTTGCCTTCCTGATTACGCTTATCATCGTATTCGTCATTCTCTATCTGGTGGGACTCATTGTTTTAGCCAGCGTGGCATCGTTTACAGAGGAGTTTCCTAAATACCAGGTGAAGCTCAATGCAATGTACAAAAGCATCATCGGAAATCTCAAAATCCCCCATGAACAGGTGCAAAGCTACATCGAGAAGATAAAATGGACCAAGGTGTGGGAAAACCTGTCGCTGACGTCCTTTTTAACCTCTACTGTGGGCTCTTTTATCAATTTCATGGTTAATCTCTTTTTGGTGCTGCTTTTTACACTTTACATAGTGCTCGGCAAAGAGCATCTCATGTCGCAAGTTTGCCGGGCATTTCCCGGCGACAGGGCAGAAAAAACCAAGCAGGTTATCCAGAATTTGAACGCCGGCGTGCAGAAATATCTGGTGGCCAAAACGCTCATCAGTCTGGGTACTGGAATTGTGGCTACGATTATTCTTCTGATATTTGACGTTGACTTTGCGATCCTCTGGGGAATGCTCACTTTCTTGCTGAATTTCATCCCCAATATTGGCTCGGTAATTGCCACAATTCCGCCGATTTTTGTGGCCTTTTTTCAATATGGCTCAATATTTCCGGCCGTATGGATCGCCATTTTACTGGTGGGTACACAGATGACTATGGGCAATCTTATTGAGCCCAGAGTGATGGGTAAAAGCCTGAATTTGAATCCGCTGGTGGTTATCATCTCGTTGATTTTCTGGGGATTTATTTGGGGACCTGTGGGGATGGTTTTGGCTGTGCCAATTTCAGCCACTATACAGATAATCTGTGCCAACATCGATCCTTTAAAACCGGTCAGCATTTTAATGGGAGGCGAATAAGCTGTTTGCTAATATGTAAATTCGAATCTCCCGTAGCCTCAAAGCATGAAGGTATGCGGGACACAAGGGACTCATTATCGTGGAGGATTCATGCGTATTTCCTTTCTAGGCGGGGTGCGAACCGTAACGGGATCAATGCATGTCGTTGAGGCCAATAATAAGAGAATATTGCTCGACTGCGGTCTGTTCCAGGGAAGAAGAAAAGAGGCCCAACAGAAAAATCGGCATCTGCCTTTTGAGGAGCAGATGATCGATGCCATGATCCTCTCCCATGCCCATATCGATCACTCTGGCAACATACCTAACCTGGTTAAAAATGGATATGTCGGTCCCATTTATGCCACTCATGCCACCGTGGATCTTTGCCGATCGATGTTGGCAGATAGCGGTTATATCCAGGAAAAGGATGCGGAATACGTCAATAAAAAACGGGCTAAAAGAGGTCAGCCACCGGTTGAACCTATTTACACACAAAAGGATGCGCTGGCGGCGATGGATAGTTTTGTGGGACAGCCTTATGGAAAGAGCTTTTCCGTGGCCGATGGGGTACAGGCCACATTTTACGATGCCGGCCATGTTCTGGGATCAGCGCTGACGAAATTAACGATATCGGAAAATGGGCGCACCCTCAGTTTGGGCTATATAGTGGATCTGGGAAGGAGTAACTTACCCATTTTAAGGGATCCTGTTATAATCGAGGATCTGGATTTCATCATCATTGAAAGTACCTACGGCGGCCGCTTGCACGACAGCATTGACGTCGCCGAAGAGCAACTCTATCAGGTGGTCCATCGTACCGTCGCACGCGGTGGCAAGATCATCATTCCCTCCTTTGCTCTGGAGAGAACTCAGGAAATAGTCTATTCCCTCAATAATCTTTGGAACGCGAAAAAGCTTCCTAGAATTCAGGTGTTTGTCGATAGTCCATTGGCCGTTAACATAACCGAGGTATTTAAAGCACACCCGGAATGTTTCGATAAGGAAACGCTGGCCGTTTATAAATACGATGACGACCCCTTCGGTTTCGATAAATTAAGTTATGTTCGCGATGTGCAGAAATCTAAAGAGATAAATTCACTGAGAGATTCCTGTATTATCATCTCAGCTTCGGGGATGTGCGAGGCAGGGCGTGTTTTACATCATTTAAAGAACAATGTGGGAAAATCCCAAAACACCGTGCTCATCGTCGGGTTTATGGCCTCCAATACGTTAGGTCGCAAATTGTTGGAAAAGTGGCCCAGAGTGAAGATATTTGGTGAGGAATACAATGTGCGGGCCGAAATCGTGGTCATAGATGCTTTCAGCGCTCACGCAGATCGTGATGGTTTAATAGGATATGTTCGTGGAGCACAGAAGAATGTGCGTGGGGTTTTCCTGGTTCATGGAGAGGAAAGCCAGGGCTATGCATTGGCCGAGGGCCTGAAAGAAGCCGGCATCGACAAGGTAAAAGTTCCCCATCCCGGAGAGTCGGTAGACCTTTGACGTGAGCTGAGATATGTAAGTATATGGGTATAAAAGGATGCTGAGATGGACAAATATCTGCAAGCCAACCGCGATCTCTGGAATGATCTGACGCCAATTCATGCCGCATCCCGGTTTTATGACCTGGAGGGATTCAAGAAGGGCAAATGCGTCTTGATGGATATCGATCGTGAGGAGGTCGGCGACGTCGCTGGAAAGAGCCTGCTGCATCTGCAGTGTCACTTCGGGCTTGATACCTTGTCCTGGGCCAGACTTGGGGCTAAGGTCACCGGCATGGATTTCTCCGATGAGGCAATTGCCCTGGCCGGTTCCCTGGCGGCGGAGCTGGGTATTCCGGCTCAGTTCTTCTGTTGTAACCTATACGACCTGCCCACGGTTCTTTCGGGCAAGTTCGACATCGTCTTTACTTCTGGTGGTGTGCTTTCCTGGCTGCCGGACCTGCGGCGCTGGGCGGAAATAATAGCGAATTTCCTCGAGCCAGGCGGTTTTTTCTACATTCGTGAGGATCACCCCGTGGCTTACATCTTCGATGATGCCGAAGGTCTTAAAGCCCCTGTGGTGCGGTATCCATACTTTCACTCGCCTGTGCCCATGCGATTTGAAGACCAGGGGAGCTATGCCGACAGGACAGCCAAGATTCGCAGCGTTAGCCATGAATGGGCTCACAGCCTGGCCGACGTCGTGAACTCTCTTCTCGCCGCTGGCCTGCGCATCGAGTACCTGCACGAATTCCCCTACAGCACATATAGATCGCTTCCCTTTCTGAAAAAAGGGAAAGACGGGTTATGGCGATTTCTGGATTCGCCTGACAGCTTGCCGTTGATGTTCTCGATAAAAGCGCTGAGGACTTAAAGCAAAAAAGAAATTGTGCATCAAGATGCCTGCATGTCATGGGAGGGGATCGTCGGATCGCCATCTCAGTTGCCAGGGGTTTTTTATGAAAAAAAGGTCTATGGAATCGGAGGGCGATAAAAGTGGGATCAGGGAAAAAATCTGTCGAGTGATTTTCAATTATCAATCGGTTTATGCACAGCCCCTTGCCGTGCATGCCGGAGAAAAACTCAGAGTCGGTGAGAGGAAGAGCAAGTGGAGCGGTTGGGTCTGGTGCACGAATCAAAAGGGGCAGAGTGGGTGGGTGCCGGAAAGGTATGTTGAGCGAAGCGGCAATAGCTGCACAGCACGCTGCGACTATGATGCTTCCGAGCTTTCAGTGCATACTGGAGAGGAGCTGATCGTCGGCCGCGAGGAAAGCGGCTGGATTTGGTGTACGAACCAAAAGGGGCAGAGTGGGTGGGTGCCCGCGGAGAATATGGAGCTGATATCCACACGCCGACAGATCCATGCTCATGAAGGGGAAGGGTGTGCTTTTTGTAATGTTCCACAAGCTCGTGTTATCCGCGAAAATGAGTTGGCCTTTGTCATAAGGGACGACTTTCCCGTGACCCCTCTGCACACTTTGATTATCCCGAAAAGGCACGTATCAGGTTATTTCGACCTGAATTCTCCCGAGATCAGCGCCTGCCAAAAACTTTTGGCAGAAACAAGGGATGAGATCCTTTCCGCAGACAGCAGCGTAAAGGGATTTAATATCGGCGTGAATCAAGGCGCTGTCGCCGGCCAGACAATTTTTCACTGTCACATACATCTGATTCCCAGAAGAGAAGGAGATGTGCAAAAACCGCAAGGCGGGATTCGCCATGTAATTCCGGGAAAAGGTTGCTACTGAGTCGAAGCCCTACGATGTGGACAGGTGAAACCCGTTGCTTTCGCTGATCAAACAGTGGGGATTTCAAGGGCGGGTGTGATGAGATTTCTCATAGGCTGTTTGTTGTGCTGAGTGCAGGTCTCAGTAAAAAGCTCATAGAACAAAACGATCAAGGTTGAGCAGAAAGATTGTGCCGGAACATCTGCAAAGTCACTGTGAGGACGATTCAGAGAAAGGGAACGGCAGAATGAGACGGTTCTTGTTTGGGAATTTACTCATCTTTCTATTAATCAGCATGGCGATCAATCTCACATTTGCCAAGCAAAGAGACGAGGGAATCCGGACAGACATCTCGGTTTGTCCCAGCGGCAAGATCATTCACAGATGCGCGAGTGGTGAGGCCAAGGCGCGGTCTAAAAACGGCTCGTTCTGGTGCCAGTATGAGATCGGACATGTGAGCGACGAGGTGCGTGAGCTTTTGGATTTTAAGCTGTTGGAAAATGACCAGCTTCGATTCACCATGGAAAGAGCCCCCGGCTCTGATGTCCACATCTCCAATTCGGGCATCGTCGCTTTTGTGAATATGAGAAATCACTACAATAATGAAGTGACGATCAGTTTTTATTCAAAGCATGGTCGGTATATCTATTCCGAAACTTTTTACGGAGCATTTCTATTTGGATTTAGCCCGAAAGGAGAAAAATTCGGCGTAGGGACACCTGCTTATCTGTATGTCGTCTCTCTGCCGAATGGTTGCACAGAAGCATTTGAGAAGGGGTTTCAGTTTGACATCTCTGAAGATGGGCAGCTTCTTGCTGTGGCCTCACCAAATCGGGTGAAAGTATATTTTCAGAGGGAACTTCTCTGGGAGATCGAAACCGGTCTTTTCTATGCGCGAAAGATCAAGATCTCATGCAATAATGAGCGTCTCGCCGTCATCGATAAAAAGCATCTTCAGGTATATTCGCTGGCAGACGGTCATTTGGTCTTTGTCCATACATTGAGGGGCAAGGAATCTTATCGTGGCCTCGTTTTTGATCGGAGTAGAATTTTAAGCGGAGTTCACCATCGCCAAAATGGCTTATCCTGGGGTATTTTGCGAGCATTTAATCAAGAGGGTGAGGTCATTTTTGAAAAGGGACAATCGGCTAAGGAGTATCAGACCTTTAACCATCGGAATCAAAAGGGTAAATTTTCCTCAAAGTATGAGCAGATCCCATGGCCCTTTGTTCCCTTCGACCAGATACATACCGTTTGGAATTTTTATGAGCAGCACATGGGTGGTTGGGGCGCCGAGTGGTCCTATCTTCATCAGGGACTGGATATCATCACACCCATCGGCGAACCCACATTCGCCGTGGCAGGGGGCATCGTCAAGTGCGTGCTGACCCTGGGCGGTCCCTATTACTGGCGCATAGCCATCAGCAAGGAGCAAACGGCCGGGCGATCCAAGGGTTGGCTTTATGCGCATTTGATCGAGAATACCATCCAGTTTGATGTGGGAGATACTGTGCAGATCCACGATTACCTGGGGGACATCATCCAGTGGCACGAGGACTGGGGGCATATTCACTTTGTGGAGATACAGGATTCGGGTCTGGTCTGGCAATATGACGACGACGAATGGGGTATTTCCTATAATCCGCTGCTGTCTTTGGAGCCGGACACTGACTTTTTCCCGCCGATCATCGAGAATGTTTTTATAAGCTCAAAATTTGGCTTTTGTCTCAATGAAACCAGCATCTATCTCAACCCGGATAGCCTGTATGGTGATATCGATATCATCGCCAGGATCAAGGATTATGTGGGCTACTCGGAATGGGAGCAACCTGCCTTTGAGACGTACTACTGGGTGAAGAAAATGCCTGAAGGTGAGCTGGTTTTCCGGCGAACTCTGGGACAGATCTTGAACCATTCGTACGATTTTTATGAGTCGGAACATTACGAACCATATGCCACCCTTCTCTACAAAAGAGATGAGTTTCTCATACCCTCGAGCTGGATGGACGTCCAGCGGAGATACTATCACATCTTGACTAACAACAATGGAGATTCCCTGGCCGAGTTGTCGGAGAAAGATCTGGCTTTTTCAACGACCGACTATTCGGATGGCGACTATCGCATTTTTGTAGAGGCTTCCGATGAATATGGTAACTCGAGTGTTGACAGCATGGATGTGAAATTTCGAAACGGTATCGTGGGCGTGATGTGTCCACAAGAGGTGGGGGCGATGGATTTTCATCTGGCCCGGAATTATCCCAACCCGTTTAATTCACATACCACTATTTCATTTCAACTGCCCAAGCGGTTGTTTGTGGATCTTTCCGTGTATAATGTCGTTGGACAATTGATGGAAACATTAGTGGACCAAGAGATGCCGCCAGGGTTTCACTGTGTAGAATGGAATGGGAGCGATTACAGCTCGGGAGTCTACTTGTACAGGATAACTGCCGGGGAATATTCAGCAACGGGCAAGTGTCTGTTGTTGGAGTGAGGTGGTGAGAGGTTTTGGTTATTCTCTCTGATACCAACTGAGTCTCCGGGAGAGATTCTCCCCGGACACATGCAGGAGAAGATGATGAGCAAAGCAAATTCTTTACGTGTGCTGCACGATTTCAGAAATTTGAGTCTCCTCGCGCTTCTGTCATTTTTATTTATCGCTTCCTGTCAGCGGGTGGAGTCTCCTCCGGTCCGCACGGCGCCTTCGCTCAAGCCAGTGGTTAGCCTGGTCGAGCATCCGGAGTGGAGTCACAACCTGAGTATCTATGAGGTGAATCTGCGACAATATTCTGCGGCAGGCGATTTCCAGGGATTTGAAAGCCATCTGCCCAGATTAAAGGACTTGGGCGTTGGTATCCTCTGGTTCATGCCCATTCATCCGATTGGCGAAGAGAGGCGCAAGGGCACCCTGGGCAGCTATTATTCTGTCAAGGATTATCTGGCCGTGAATCCTGAATATGGATCCCTGGACGATTTCAAACAGCTGGTGAGCGAAATCCACCAGATGGGCATGTACGTGATCATCGACTGGGTGGCTAACCACACTGCCTGGGATAATCAGCTGACCGTGGAGCATCCCGATTGGTATATGAGAGACTCCCAGGGGGATTTCTTTCCGCCCGTTCCCGACTGGTCCGACGTCATTGACCTGAATTATAATAACCGGGAACTGTGCGAGTATATGATAGCGGCCATGAAATTCTGGGTGGGAGAGGTGGGCATCGATGGTTTCCGGTGTGATGTGGCCGGTATGGTGCCCCTGGATTTTTGGAACAGGGCCCGGGCTGAATTGGAGAAAGTCAAGCCGGTGTTTCTGCTGGCCGAAGCGGAGTCTCCCCAGCTGCACGAAAAGGCATTCGACATGAGCTACGGCTGGGAACTCTATCATCTGATGAACCGCATAGCCCGCGGCAAAAAGACGGCGGATGATATCTGCAGATATCTTGACATGAAAAAGTATAGATATCCCCGGGATGGCTATCGGATGTACTTCACCTCGAATCATGACGAAAATTCATGGAACGGCACCGTCTTCGAACGACTGGCAGATGGGGCAGAGGCCTTTGCGGTTCTCGTGGCTACCCTCGACGGGATGCCCCTGGTCTACAGCGGACAGGAGGCTGGTTTAGACCATCGGCTAGAATTCTTTGAGAAAGATTTGATCGCCTGGCAAGATCATAAATTTGCCTGGTTATACAGGATCCTGCTGAATCTCAAGAGGCACAATAAGGCCCTGTGGAATGGAGAGTGGGGTGGTCCTCTGATTCGGGTGCAGACCTCGGCGGATGATGCCGTCTTCGCTTTTGTAAGGGAGAAGGAGACGGATAAGGTTTTTGTGGTTCTGAATCTATCGCCCGAAGAGCAGGAGGTGGATCTTGAGGGCGGACCATACCCGGGTACCTATACCAACGTGTTCACTGGTGAAACAAGCTCTTTTTCTTCGGGAACAAGAATGATTTTGAAACCTTGGGGATATGAAGTTTTTTGCAAATGATAGGGGAGAGCAGATAGATAGTGGCGTTTGGGAACGAGATCTGCATATAAACGGACTTAATTCACCGAAGGAGTGAACCGTCGTGCCGTATAGAACCATTTTCCTGGTCAGTCTTACTGTCCTCCTCTGCTGTGCTCCGCAGAGCGAGAAACCCCAATCGGAAAATTCTGCTCAACATCCGGTGGAGTCATATGAGCTGGTGGATTTCGCCCAGTTCAACGACACCATCCTGGAGGCCATCGCGATCGGTAAGACATGGTCTCAGGATCCCATAGAGGTGACCCGGAGGTTCATGAACTCTGCCGGCGCACGTTCCGTGAATATTCTCC
>DAOVRJ010000042.1 GCA_030628225.1 Candidatus Zixiibacteriota bacterium
GGACTCATCGCCCCTTTCGCCTCGATACGCGCCCCTCACTTCGGTTTTGGTGAATCTGCTCACACAACCGGGCCAGGGCTCGCCGCAAACCGCTCAACTCCCGGGAAGAGACCGTCCTCAGATCCAACAACAGCCGGTTGCCGGCCACCCTCCCCACCACCGGGGGTGAACCTGTTCGCAGACTGCGGGCCAACTGGGCCGGCGAAAAGCGCGCGGCGCGCAATCCAATTAAACAGGTGGGCATGCGGACACCGGGACAGGAACCACCACCTACCTCCGAGAACCCACTCAGCAGCTCGGCTTCCAGATCATCCCCCAACACAGGCCTGAGCTTTCCCAGCAGACGCCTGGCCCGGCGCCGCACAGAGACAGCAGGTCGGAGGATCATCCGGAGATGAGACAGCTGTTCGGCGGGCCGATCGGCATATGCGTAAAGACGCAGAACTGCTTCCAGGGCGGCGAGAGTGAGCTTGCCGGGCCGGATGGCCCGGGAGAGCGGGTTTTTTCGCAATTGGCTGGTAAGACGCTGGCGACCCAAGATGATGCCGCACTGAGGCCCACCCAGAAGCTTGTCGCCGCTGAAGGTGGTCAGGTCCATCCCGGATTTCACCATCTCCACCACCGTGGGCTCGTCGGTCAGGGCGCTTCCTTCCGGATGCGCCAGAAGACCGCTGCCCAGATCCTCAACGACCAGCAGGCGCCGTCTTCTGCCCAGCCGTGCCAGATCCTGAAGGGACGGGCGATGTGTAAAACCCACCAGTTGGTAGTTGGATGTATGGCTGCGGAACAACAGGGCGGTTTTCCCGGTGATAGCTTTCTTGTAGTCCTCCAGATATGTCCTGTTGGTAGTGCCTACCTCCACCAGATGCGCCCCGCTGCTGGCCATCACCTCGGGAAGACGAAAAGACCCCCCTATCTCGATGAGCTCACCCCGGGAGACGATCACCTCTCTTCCCTTGGCGAAGGTGTTCAAGACAAGCAGAACGGCTGCGGCGTTATTGTTGACCACCATGGCGGATGGCGCCCCGGTCAGCCTGGTGAGTAAACCCTCCACATGGACGCCTCTATGTCCCCGTTTGCCCGACGGCAGCTCCATCTCCAGGTTGCAATACCCGGAGGCGACGCGGCTCAGGGCCTGAACGGCCTCGTCGGGCAGGGGAACCCGTCCCAGATTGGTATTCAGAACTACCCCTGTGGCGTTGATCACCGGCTGCAAACTGGGCCTGGCCATGTTGACCAACTCCTGTTCAACCTGATCCAGAAAGTCATCCCGGGAAACTCCACGGGGCGGATCTTCTCCCCGGCGGATGAGCCCTCGCCACTGGGCTGCTACCCGGCGCATAGCTCCCACGATCATTTTCCGGGGAAATTGACAAAAACGCTCTCTCACCGACCCATCGTCCAGCAAGGCCCCGATGGATGGCAGATCCCGAAGGGAAATGGAAGGGGACACGGCTCACTCCTGTTCTCAGAGACAGCGCCAAACCCTGGACAAAGGAAATCGCCAAAGGCGCCATCCATAAAAAACGTTCCCGCAAGAAACGGGCTCGTCTCCTCCGGGAACGTCTGAAAGAAGGGTCGAAAACCTCTCCCCGGGCAGACGCCCGGGCGGCAGATCTCGTCTTTCGCAGAGCCGACAGGGATCATTTCTTTCCGGCGCTCTGCGACGACTGTCGCGGCGCCACACGCCTGGCATTGTACTCGGCCATCAATTGGACCATTTCCTCATCGTCGGCCACGCTCTTGTCCAAAAGGGTCCACTGTATCTCAAAAGATTTAACCGAGTTGTGATCATCAAGAATCAGCTCGACATCGCCCAGCTCATTGCCAGCGGTCGCCGGAATCACAAAAATGGTCTCGTTAACTTTCTTAGCATACTTCCTCTCGGCTCCCTTAGCGATAAAAAAGAGGTCTATGCCGCCCACCTCTCGGGCTAACCGGGTGGCCTCTCTGAGGTCCAGATCGGAGAGGACGATCACCACATCGCAGTGCTTCTTCAACTTCTGCACAGTGTTCTGCAGCACCACCTCGGGCTTGGGGACATAAAACTCCATGGGAATCTCCCGGGCCATTTTGTCCCGGACCACCTCGCTGGTCAGTCCCATGATGGCCACCTTTATGCCTCCATACTGAAACCCCAGAAAACTGGACCAGCCCAGCCTCTTGATCACATAGGGATGGACCAACAATCGATCGCTGTTCCGCCGGTATAAGTTGCTGGAAACCAAGGGCAGACGCTCTTTATCCCTCAGCTCCAGAATCCGGCGCGAGCCAAGAATGATCTCCTCTCTGGCCAAGTTGATGGCATCGTAGCCCATAAGGGACATAGCTCTTACCAGGGTCTCCGTCTTGCGCTCGCTGGCCTGTCCTCTGGCCCGGCAGAAATTGCCGCTGTCCACGATCAGGTGTGCGGATTCTCTCTCCAATTTCTCATTAATTACCGTGGCTCTCCGAGCCACGCCGCCGTGGCGGCAGCCCCGTCACCCGCTGGGTTCCAGCCGGCCGTTGACGTCGCCGGTAAACAGCACGTGCAGACTCATCTGACCTCGGGCCTGGGCAGCCGATGAACCTAAAAACAGCAAACCGCCAATAAAAAATAGCAGCAAATTCTTTCGCCCAAGCAACTTACCTAACATGGTAGTTCCTCCTCTTCAGTGGCGACTTCGTCTTCTCGGCCTTCTCCCCGGCTAATACATCCTGGCCGTATGCGTATCCCCGGTCAAAAGCTTTGAGGTTCATCTCCAAAAATCCCGGGGGCACCAAGCTGGGGATGGTCTTCTTCATCGCCTCCAGGGACACCACCCCGGTTACGGCAGTGAAAAAACCCAGCATGGCCACGTTGGCGATGATGCGATTGCCCAGCTCTTCTGCAAAGCGGGTGGCCGGCACTGTGTAGAGCCTGATTTTTGCCCCGGTGGATCTTGGGCGAACCAGGTCGGCATCGATGATCAGAATTCCCCCCTCACCCAGCTCCGATTCATACGTGGTGTATGCTTCCTGGGACATAGCCACCAGGATGTCGGGGACAGTCACATAGGGATAGAGTACCTGTTCGTCGGAGAGGACAATCTGAGCGCTACAGGCACCACCCCTCGCCTCGGGGCCAAAAGACTGGTTCATCGTAGCAAATTTTTCATCGAAGATGGAGACGGCTTTGCCAATGATAATGCCCGATCGAATGATCCCCTGTCCTCCAAACCCGGCAAATCGAATCTCCGTCATGCCTCTCCTCCATAAGGCTTGAATTTGTCGCCCAGCCTCTCGGCGAGTCTCTTGTTGTAGGCCTCGAGATATGTGGGCCTCTCCCGGTCCACGAACTTGCCCACCACGATGGGCTTTTGGAATTCGATGCCCAGATTACGGGTATCCTCGCCGTGCTTGATCACCGAGTTCTGGTGATAGAATTTCATCAAATCGAGGCCCACTCCCAGTTTGTTGATCCGCCCCCAGTAATTGGCACAGGGAGTGATCACCTCCACCAAAGAGAAACCCGGTTTCTGCAACGCCTCCATGATAGCCTCGGTTAATCGTCGAATATGAAGGGCCGTCCAGCGGGCTACATAAACCGCTCCGCAGGATTCAGCCAGGTGGGGGATGTTAAAAGGCATTTCGAAACTCCCATAGGGCGACGTGGTAGCGTATCCCTTTGGAGGAGTGGTCGGCGCCATCTGACCTCCGGTCATGGCATAGATAAAATTGTTCACGCAGATTACCGTTAAATCAATATTCCGCCTGGCCGCGTGGATGAAATGGTTTCCACCGATAGCGATGAGATCGCCATCTCCGGAAAAAACGATCACCTTGAGCTTGGGATTGCCCAGCTTAATACCGGTGGCATAGGGAATGGCTCGCCCGTGAGTGGTATGAAAGGAGTCCAGCCTCATGTATCCCGCCACCCTTCCAGTACAGCCGATACCCGATACGATGCAGACGTTATCGAGATCCCATTCCAACTTCTCCAGGGCCGCCGCAAAGGCGGTGACGGTGGTGCCAATCCCGCAGCCTGGACACCAGATATGGGGAATACGCTCCATGCGCAGGATAGATTCCATGGGATGGGGCTCTTCCGCCACTTCGGGGCGTGGTTTCTCAGCAATTTTTTGTGCACACATGCTCAGCCTCTTTTTTTCCGATGATACTCGACGATCCCCTCCCCCACCCTCTTCCCCCGTGCCGCCTGTCGGATAGCATAGAGAATATCGTCCGGGTCGTGAACCCAACCACCACCGTGGGGCACAAGAACCACCTCAGCCTGACCACAGGCGCATCTATCCAGCTCGAGGACCACCTGGCCATAATTGATCTCGGGCATCACAAGAGCCTTTACCTGACGGGCCAGCTCCCGAATCCTTTTCTCCGGAAAGGGCCAGACCACTATCAGGCGCAGAATGCCCACCTTAATACCCTCTTTTCTGGCCAGCTTTATGGCTCGCAGGGTCACCCGTGAGGTGATACCGTAGGCAACGACCACAACATCCGCTCCCTCAACTCCATCTTCCTCGAACTCGATGATGTCGTCGGCGTTCTTGCGAATCTTATCCACCAGCCTGCGCACCAACTTCTCCTGACAATCCACGGTCATGTCCGGATATCCCCGCTCATCATGGGTGAGCCCGGTAATGTGGAACCTATAACCATCGCCTACCTTCACCATCGGGGGCACCATGTCCTTATCAGGCTTAAATGGCAGATATTTGCCCTGGGGACCTTTGTAAAATCTCCTGGGCTCGATCTCGATCTCCTCCGCCGCGGGGATGATCACCTTCTCGGTCATATGCCCGACACACTCGTCCATCATCAGCAACACGGGGACACGGTATTTCTCGGAGAGGTTAAAGGCCTTGATGGTGAAATCGAAGGTCTCCTGCGGGGAATTCGGCGACAGGGCGATGATCTCGTAGTCCCCGTGAGAGCCCCACCGGGCCTGCATCATGTCCGCCTGACCAGTGGTGGTGGGCAAACCGGTGGATGGACCACCCCTCTGCACATCGGCTAACACCAACGGCGTCTCGGTCATTACCGCCAGGCCCACGTGTTCCATCATCAGGGAAAAACCCGGGCCCGAGGTCACGGTCATGGATTTCAATCCCGACCACGAGGCCCCGATAACGGACGCCAGAGAGGCCAGCTCGTCTTCCATCTGGATAAAGATCGCTCCCACAAGGGGGCACCTCTGGGCGAACCTCTCGGCTACCTCCGTCGATGGGGTGATGGGGTATCCCCCAAAAAAACGGCAACCCGCGGCCAGGGCACCTTCGGCACAGGCATGGTCACCGTCCAGATAGTGGGATCCGGTTAGCACCCCTTTGGGATCAGCCTTCAACTTTCGCCTCCTTCTCTTCCTTGGAAACGACAAATATGGCAAAATCCGGGCATAACATCTCACAGAGTCCACAGGAAACGCAAGCCTCTTCATCCTTGATACGCGGAGTATGGTACCCCTTCGCGTTGTAATCCTCCGACATCTCCAACACATCCTTGGGACAATATTCTACACAGAAACCGCACCCCTTACAGCGATCCTTGATGATGTGCACCTCTCCATACGGAATCTTGATCTGACCGCTATCCAGAGGCCGTCGCCAGTATTTCATCTTCTTTCCCCCGCCGACAGATACTTTTTGTTAGAAGAAATCTGAAAACCATCTTCTATTGTACCCAATGTCCTGAGTTTTGTCAAGGCTTTTCTCCCCAAGAACCAAGCGGAAAGACCGGCAGTTGTCTCAGATGATATCCTTTCCCCAAAATCCTCAAGTTCTCTCATTCCACCCGGCAAGATCATCTCATTTAATTGCCTCTTTTACCAGCCCGACGATGTCCTCCGGCTTGGCCGCTACCGGGATGCCTGCCGCCTCCAGGGCGGCGATCTTCTCCCTGGCCGTCCCCGAGCCACCGCTAATGATGGCCCCGGCGTGTCCCATGCGCTTGCCCGGAGGAGCAGTCAGTCCCGCGATGAAGGCCACCACCGGTTTGGTCACATGCTGGGAGATGTATTCGGCGGCCTCCTCCTCATCCGTGCCGCCGATTTCTCCGATGAGCACCACCACATCCGTCTCCGGATCGGCCTCGAACAGCTCCAGGGTATCCACGAATCTGGTGCCGATGATGGGATCTCCCCCCAGACCGATGCAGGTGCTCTGGCCAATGCCCGCCAAGGTCAGCTGGTAGACAACCTCGTAGGTGAGGGTGCCGCTGCGCGAGACCACACCCACACGTCCCGCCTTTACTATCTGGCCTGGCATGATACCCACCTTGGCCTTGCCGGGAGTGATGATCCCCGGGCAATTGGGACCGATAAGCCGGGCCTGCCCTGCGGACAGATACTGCATCACCCTGACCATCTCCAGAGTGGGGATGCCCTCGGTGATGCAGACAATCAGCTGGCAGCCTGCTTCGGCGGCCTCGCAGATAGCATCGTCGGCGAAAGAGTGAGGCACATATATCACCGAGGTGTTGGCGCCCTCCTGATCCACCGCCTCCTGGACAAAATTATATATGGGAATGTCCGCCATGGACTGTCCCCCCTTGCCCGGAGTCACTCCGGCCACAACCTTCGTCCCGTACTGGGCCATCTGCTGCGCATGGAAAGCCCCATCCCTGCCGGTAATCCCCTGAACCACCACACGGGTCTGATCATCAACGAGTATGCTCATCGTCGGCAAGCTCCTTTCCTGACGGCCTCAAATTACTGCTTTTATCATCTGCCAGTAAAAATTTCACGCGCTGAATCTCGGCCCTGATCATCTCGCCATCAGCATCATCGGGGCACAGGCTCATATACTGTTCCCACAGATCGATGGCCTGAGGAAAATCCACCCGACAATAGGCGTAGATGACGCCAAGGTTCCGCAGAGGATCCGGATAGCCGGCATCCAACTCTATTGCCCGCCGATACGCCTTCGCGGCCAGGTCATAATAACCGGCCTGTTTATAGGCCAGCCCCAGATCGTTGTGGGTTTTGGCCGAACAGGGATCCAGAGCGATACCGTGCTGATAAACTTGGATGGCCCGCTGATGATCTCCCATCCGCAGGCAGGCCAGGGCCAGATTATTCACTATCCCCAACCTCTCCGGTGCCAGGCGGAGGGCTCGTTCGTAGGCCTCCGCCGCCAGCCGGTAATCGCTCATCTGAAAGTAGACATTCCCCAGGCTGAGGTGAGAACCATAGAAGGAGGAATCCATGGCTACGGCCTGCCGGCCTTCCTTTATAGCCAGTTGAAACCGGCCCCGCCGGGCCAGCTCCTGGGCCAGGTTACCCCTGGCCACGGCATAGTTCTTAACCAACTCCTGCAGAAAGAAATCCTCCCCAGCGCATTTCCCCCCCAAACCTCTCAGGCGGTAGCGATCCCAGATGCTCAGCAGATCGTCCGTCTCCATTCGGTCCCTGCGTAGTTGATAAACGATCCCCACCTGATGAGCAGCCCAGCCGGAGATTTTCGGCAGATCTGCCGGTGTAGTGCCGTAGATCGGCCTTCTCTCAGGGTCCAGAGGCCCTCGAGGAAGGGCGAGATGCCGAAAGATATCCGCTCGACCGGTATGCCGCAAGCTCACATCGAGTCTCTTCCGCTCAATGATCCGGGCATAAGCCAGGGAAAACGTCGGCGTGTCCATACTGGTGAACAACAACGCCTGCGGCTCCAAAGTGGCCAGGATGTTCTCCCCTAAATCAGCGGCCACAAATTGCCTGCTCCGGTCGTTTGCCGCAAAGTTACCCCTCAAGGGCAGGATGGCCAGCAGGGATGCCAGACATCCCAGGACCACACCCAGGGGCCGGTACGGTCGACGGCTTAATGGGACCATCAGCCGAAGGAGTTTTCCACCCAACCACCCAGCTCCCATCCCCGTCCACAAAGCCACCACGGCAAAGGCGGGGATGAAAAAAACCTGCACCAGATAGAGATCTCTGGGAGTGACGGGAAAATTCAGCAGCCAGACCACACCGGGGCCACAGAACAGAAAAAGACACAGGGTGAGTACCGCCCAGTCCCTGCTCCGGCGAAACATGAAAATCAGACCCGCTAACCCCAAGCCCCAAAAGACCGGCCCGAATTGTTTTCTGGCAAGGATCACCAGGGCCAGCAACTGGTCTCTTAGCAATTGCCATGAACGGGGGTTCTTGATCAGACTTCCATACGAGGCCCGGCTGATGTGGGCCAGAACTCCCCTCATGGTCACAGGGTGACCCCAATCCAGAGGTGGGTTGGCCAGAGCCCGGAGGGGCAGATAAAGATAGACGGATAATCCTACAGCCAGAAAAATCATCGCCAGCAGAGGATCTTTCCAGTTTTCAAAGAGCTCGTCCCGATGCCAGGTTAAAAAAAACAAAAAAGCGGGCGTCGCCAAAACGGCAGTAGGATGATGCGCCAGACTCAGGCCGAAAACGAAGACAAACAGAAAAAAGTAGCGACTCTCTCCCTTTTGCTGCCACCAGAACAGCAAGATCATGCAGATCAATAGCAGAAAAAGGTTTAGGGTGTAGACCTCGGCCACCACCGCCTGGGACCACAGGGTCCGGGAAAAAGCGCACAGCAGCCCGGCCAGCAGGGCGAAAGCGCCGGCCCATAGAGCATCTTGATCTGACCTCTGCTCTCTCTCCCGCGTCTGTGTCCTGCGGATCAATCCTGCCACCAGCAGGAAGATCAAACCGGCACTCAGGGCGGCACAGAGAGCCGATAACAAGTTAAGCCGATAAGCTACCTCGCCCACCGGCAAAAGGGCGAACAAGCGCCCCACCAAGCAATAAAGAGGATATCCCGGGGGATGAAGGATACCCAAACTGCCGGACCCGGCCACCAGCTCACCACTGTCCCCAACGAAGATGGTCGGGCAAAGAGTACGAAGATAGACGGCCAGGGGAAGGCACACAGCCAAGAAACCCCACATCCAAGGAGATCTATACTCTCTCCCCTTTCCCCCAGTAAACATCTGTGCACAACTTCCCTTGACAGGTGGCAGAGTTACACTTTGGCCATCTGGACCGCTTTCTCAACAACCTCCGCCATTGAATCCACGGCCAACAAATTTGCCTTCTTCAAAATCTCTCTGCCCTCCCGGGAAGCGGTCCCGGTGAGCCGGATCACGATGGGCAGATCTACCTTTCCCATCTCCCCGAGGGCCGTCACCAGACCATTGGCCACATCATCACAGCGCGTGATACCCCCGAAAATGTTGAACAGAATAACTTTGACATTTGTATCTCGCAACAGAATATGCATGGCCGCCGTAACTTTCTCCGGGCTTGAGCTGCCGCCGATATCCAGAAAATTGGCCGGCTCGCCGCCGCGCTGTTTGATCAGATCCATGGTGCCCATGGCCAGGCCGGCACCGTTAACGACACAACCCACGGTCCCATCTAACTTCACGTAACTCAAACCTTTTCCTCGAGCCATCAGCTCCTCAGGAATCTCGGCCTGCAGATCTCTCATCTCCGCAATCTTCGGTTGCCGATAGAGGGCGTTGTCGTCCACATTGAACTTGGCATCCAGGGCCCAAAGTTTATTTTGGTCAGAGACGATCAGTGGATTGATCTCCATAAGGCTGGCGTCACACTCCCAGAAGGCACGATAGAGCTGCATAAGAATCTTGGCGGCCTGAGCGGCAATTCCAGGGTCCTCATAAATGCTAAAGGTCAGCTCCCTGGCCTGAAAGGGAAGAAGCCCGAACAGGGGATCCACAGCCAACCTGTGGATCTTTTCCGGCGTCTCCCGGGCAACCTCCTCGATATCCACCCCACCGGCGGCGCTGACCATCACCATGGGAACTTGAGAATGACGGTCCACGACAATGCCCATGTAAGCTTCGCTCTTGATCTCCAGCGCCCGGTAGATCAAGACTTTTCTCACCTGCAGGCCTTTGATCCGCATCCCCAAAATCTTGCCGGCCAGTTTCTCAGCCTCACCAAGGGTCTTGGCCATCTTGATGCCGCCCGCTTTCCCACGGCCGCCGACGTGAACTTGCGCTTTGACCATCACCGGGCAGCCGATCCCGGCGGCCAGCTCTCGAGCTACTCCCGGCGATTGGGCAACGCGGCCCTGGGGAACGGGGATGCCGTATTTGGCGAAAATATCCTTGGCCTGATACTCGTGGACTTTCATCCTTTTCCTCGCTTTTTAATATCGTCCCCGTCTTTGTCCTGCTCCATTCGGGCCAAGAATGCAGCTAATATCTCCCGCAGATCGGGCTGGCCGATCTCCTGAAGCTCATATCGCACCCGCGTGGTGGGCTTGTCGATCTTGGCGATTCGAGTCAGATCGATAGGCGTGCCTATGACCACCGCGTCACAGTCCGCGGCCGCGATGGTCTGCTCCAGATCTGAAATCTGCTTAGGGCTGTAGCCCATGGCCGGCAACAGAGATCCGATGTCTGGATAGATGCGGAAGGTTTCCTTCAGGGTGCCCACTACAAAGGGCCGCGGGTCTACAATCTCGCTGGCTCCGAAGTCTCGGGCCGCCACGGTGCCGGCACCGTATTTCATGCCCCCATGGGTCAGGGTGGGTCCATCCTCCACCACCAATACCCGTTTTCCGGCGATGATATCAGGATGGTCGACGAACAGAGGCGAGGCGGCGTTGACAATGGTGGCGGTGGGATTCACCGAACGGGCGTTATGCTTAACCGTCTCGATGTCATCTAAACTGGCGCTGTTCTGCTTATTCACCAGGATCACGTCCGCCATGCGCAAACAGGTGAGACCTGGATAATAGCCCAGCTCATGCCCGGGCCGCAATGGATCCACCAGGACGATAAACAGGTCGGGGCGATAGAAGGGCAAATCGTTATTGCCGCCATCCCAGACGATGATATCCGCCTCCTTTTCGGCCTCTTTTAAAATCAGCCCATAGTCCACGCCGGCGTATACCACATTGCCCTGGTCGATATGAGGCTCATATTCCTCTAACTCCTCAACGGTGCACTGGTGCCGTTTTAGATCCTCATAAGAGGCAAAACGCTGGACCTTCTGCTCGGCCAGATTGCCGTACGGCATGGGGTGCCTGATGACCACCATCTTCTTGCCCATCTCCTTGAGAATCTCACACACTTTGCGGGTAGTCTGGCTTTTTCCACATCCGGTGCGCACAGCGCACACGGCGACCACCGGTTTTGAGCTGGTCAGCATGGTCGACTCGGCTCCCAACAGGCAAAAGTCTGCCCCCCAGCTGATCACCCGGCTGGCCTCATTCATAACGTAGTGCTGGGACACATCGCTGTAGGCGAAGACCACCTGTGTTACGTCGTGCTTTCGAATGAGTTGACTCAGTTCCGTCTCTGCCAAGATGGGAATGCCATCGGGATAGAGAGACCCGGCCAACTTCGGCGGATACCTGCGCCCCTCGATGTCCGGGATCTGTGTGGCGGTGAAAGCTACTATCCGGTATCGCTGGTCATCGCGAAAACGGACGTTGAAGTTGTGAAAATCGCGCCCGGCGGCGCCCATGATGATCACTTTTATCGCGCTCATATAGACCTCGAGGAAATTGGCGATAAGATGTTCGTTTCTAAGGATTCAATGCTTCGTCGAGAGAATTGTTGGTCGAGATTCGAGACTCGAGATTCGAAAAAGCAGAGTTCAACAGCCGTTCACATTTTGCATTTTTCACTTTTCATTTTGCATTTTTCATTTCACTTCCTGCCAACTGCTATTGCCATTACCATTACTACTGCTTACTACTCACCCAACAAATTCCGAGATGGACTTGGCCTGGCTAAACAGTAGCAGGTAATCCCGACCGCCGGCCTTGGAATCAGTTCCGGACATGTTGAAACCGCCAAAAGGGTGCACTCCCACCAGGGCCCCGGTGCACTTGCGATTGAGATACAGATTACCACAGTGAAAAACCTTCTTGGCCTTCTCCAGCTTATCCCTGTTATCGGTGTAAACGGCCCCGGTGAGGCCATACTCGGTGTCATTGGCGATCTGCAGAGCATGCTCGAAATCCCTGGCCCTGATGACCGCCAAGACAGGCCCGAAGATCTCCTCCTGGACGATCCGCGCCTTGGAGTCCACATCGGCGATCACTGTGGGCTGGAGAAAAAAACCGTTGCCCCCGGCGGGATCACCGCCACAGATAAGCCGTCCCTCTTTTTTGCCGATCTCGATGTATTCCAGGATAGAATCCATGGCCCGCTGGTTGATAACCGGGCCCAAGTAATTCGCCTGCTGGCTCACCGGACCTACGGTAATAGCCTCGGCTCTGCTCTTGAGCAGCTCCAGGAACCGATCGTAGACCTGCTCCACCACAATGGCCCGGGAACAGGCCGAGCATTTCTGCCCCTGAAAACCAAAGGCCGAAGCTGTTACTCCATCGGCGGCCCGTTCCAGATCCGTCTCGTTGTCCACAATAATGGCATCCTTTCCGCCCATCTCGACCACCACGCGCTTGACCCAGATTTGACCGGGAGCCGTCCTGGCGGCCAGTTCTACGATCCCCAACCCCACCTCTTTTGAACCGGTGAAGGAGATAAACCGGGTCTTAGGATGTCCCACCAGAGTGTCCCCGATAGAGGCACCGCTGCCCGTCACAAAATTCACCACTCCGGGGGGCAACCCCACCTCCTCTAAGATCTCCATGAACTTGATCCCCATGGTGGGAGAATCGCTGGAGGGCTTCAAGACGACGGTGTTGCCGGTCACTAAGGCCGCCGAGGTCATACCCACCATGATGGCCATGGGGAAGTTCCAGGGTGGGATAATCACGCCAACTCCCAGGGGGATGTAGACCAGCTCGCTTTTCTCGGTGGGAATCTGCGTCAGGGGCTGCTCCCCGGCCAGACGCAGCATCTCCCGACCATAGAACTCCAGAAAATCGATGGCCTCGGCCATATCACCATCGGCCTCCGGCCAATTCTTGCCCTCTTCCAGAACCATCCAGGCATCCAGCTCCAGCCTTCGGCGGCGCATCACCTCAGCGGCCCGGAACAGATAATCGGCACGCTCGACGGGATCCACCCAGCGCCATGTCTCGAAAACCTTCTGGGCCTCCTGAATAGCCGCCTCGGCCTCCCGGGGCGTGGCC
>DAOVRJ010000175.1 GCA_030628225.1 Candidatus Zixiibacteriota bacterium
AGAGTCGGCATCGCCCTATGCGCCGGTGGTGGGGCTGCCGCTGACCTTCATCTCCGATATGGGCAGTATTTCGCCCCGCGAGGTGGAGAGCGATGGCGATGGTCAGGCTATAGCCGCCCTGACCAGCGAGCAAAATAGTGGGGTGGCCATCGTCCGAGTTGAGTACCGGACGGTCATCGTCGACTCGGTGATGGTGACTTTTCGAGCTCTAAGCTTGACCCTCACCTCGGATCAAAGCTCCCTTCTGGCCGATGGTCAGGCCACCACCCAAGTCACAGCCCGACTGTTAAACTCTGAGGGGAACCCGGTTTCCGGCGCCAGCGTGGAATTCACCACCGACCTGGGCAGCATCTCCTCCCCACATACTACCGGGGAAGATGGCCGGGCCACGGCTACCCTGACCAGCAGCACCAGTCCCGGAACCTGTAATATCGTGGCTCGTTTTGGGAGCAGTGTGTCTGATTCCCTGCCGGTGGAGTTCTCCTCCTACGACATCTCTGTGGTGGCGGAGCCGACCAGTATTCTGGCCGACGGTGTGGAAAACTCTCAGATCACCGTCGTCCTGCGGGACGGGGAGGGACAGCCTCTATCCGGCGAGAGCATCGAGCTGGCCACAGATCTGGGAGAGATCTCTCCTCAGGTGCTGGTCACCGACGCCGGCGGCAGTGGCCAGGCCTTCCTGACCAGCTTGGCCTCATCGGTGGATACCCAGGCCGTGGTCACCGTCACCTTCAGGGAGAGCAGCAATCAGGTGTCGGTGTCCATGAGGGGGATACAGATCAGCTTGTCGGCGGACCCGACGACCATCGTGGCCAACGGAACCAGCGCCGCCACGGTGACGGCGAACCTTCAGGAAACTACATCAGATCTTCCCCTATCCAGCAGGAAGGTCGTTTTTGAGACCAATCTGGGGACCATCACGGAGGAGGTCCTGACCAACAGCTGGGGGCAGGCTACGGCCACCCTGCTCAGCGACGTTTTCTCGGGCACGGCCACGGTCACTGTCCATTACGGTGCCACCCTGACTCAGAGCACGCAGGTGGAATTTCTGACCACTGACGTAAATCAGGTTTCTCTGGAGACGGGCCAGGATGAGCTGCTGGCCGATGGGGAGAGCCAGACGACCTTGACGGCCACGGTCACCGACGCCGATGACCAGCCCATCGAGAACGTAGCCGTGAGCTTTGAGTGCCAGACAGGCACCATTACGCCATTGGCCACCACCAATTCTCTGGGGCAAGCCAAGGCCACTTTTACCAGTCCTCCGGCCGTTGACGATCAGGCCGTGAGCTTCTCCGCCAGCGTGGGCTCTGTGGCAGGGGAGACCGCGATTTCTCTGAAAGGGGTGACCTTCAGCATTACGGGTCTTGAGCAGGAGGTCTTGGCCGATGGCGTTAGCACAACCACGGTCATTGCCGAGATCAAGGAGACTACCAGCGGGCTGCCGCTTGTAGATCGAACTGTCAACTTCCGCTGTTTCAACGATCTGGATGGGGACGGCCTCCAGGACGGCGGCGAGGTCAGCCTGGGACAGATTGAAGCCAGCGGCATCACCGATGCCAGTGGTCAGGCCCGGGTGAATCTTTGCAGCGAGGCTTCTACCACGGATTTAGAAGCGACTATCCGGGCTGAGACCGAGGCCGGTCTGGTGGATACGGCCAGTCTCTCCTTCATCGGGCTGGTGCTGGAGATGACCGCGGATCCCTCCAGCATTGTGGCCAACGGGGTGAGCACCTGTACCATCACGGTGACCCTCAGGGAGAACAACCGGGGATATGGGGTTCCCGGCAAAACGATCGATTTCTCAACGAATTTGGGCGAATTCTCAGAACAGCAGGGCACTACAGATGAATATGGACAGGTGGCGATCATATTGATGAGCTCCACCAGCGCCGGGGCGGCCCTGATCTCGGCCACCTATGGAAATACCATATCCCAGACCACCACTGTGAGTTTCACCGCTGTGGAGGCGGCCGTTGTCCAGGTGCAGCCCCAGGCCGACAACATGCGCGCCGATGGGGTAGCCTCCACCATCATCGATGTCTCGGTGGTTGACGCCGATGCCAACCCCATCGTCGATCTGCCGGTGAGTTTCCAAACCACCGTGGGGACCATCGACTCGCCGGTTCTCACAGATGATCAAGGTCAGGCTCAGACCACCTTGACCAGTGCTCCCAGTGGCGTGGACACGGTAGCCCTGGTGACAGTGACGGTGGGATCGGTCGTCGAGACGGTGGATATCACCTTGAGGGGTGTCTCTCTGGACCTCTCTTTTCTGCCCACAAGCCTTCTGGCCGATGGAATCAGCTCGGCTACGGTCACCGCCCTGTACCAGGAGGTCACCACCGGTGTTCCCATCATCGGGGATACCATCCGGTTCATAAGTTTCGAGGACCTGGATGAAGATGGTGTTCTGGATGGGGGGGAGAACCTGTTGGGCTCGGTCACCCCCAAGGCCATAACCGATGCCGGTGGTCAGGCAGTGGTGACTTTTATGAGCTCGGCGGACAGCATCTATCGCCTGGCCACCATCCGGGCGGCCACTGCCGTGGACATCGCCCAAAGCGCCACCGTCGAGGTCTTCGGCGTGCAGTTGGATGTGACGGCGGGCGAGAGCTCTATCGTGGCTAACGGGAGCAGCACCACAGGGATCGTGGCCACCCTCACGGCCCAGGGAGAGGAGGGGGCCAGTGGGGCCATCGAGAGCAAGTTCGTCGAGTTCGAGACGAATTTAGGCTCTCTGAGCCCGGAGAGCGGCACAACCGGGGCCACGGGCCAGGTGCACATCACCCTGACCAGCAGTCCCTACCCGGGAACGGCCCTGATCACAGCGCGCTATGGTTCCGACATCGCCAAGACGGTCAATGTGGTTTACACGGCCAGCGTTCCCGACTCCATCATCCTTGGCGCAGATCCACCCATCATACCTGCCGATGGGGTCTCCACCTCGGAGATCACGGCCAACGTCATCGATGCCAATCACAATCCTGTCTCCGACGGCACCCTGGTGACCTTTGAGACCTCGGCCGGCATGATCACCGAGGCCGATGTGACCACCGGGGGAGTGGCCCATGCCACCCTGGTCAGCAGCACCACACCACAGCAGGTGACCATCACAGCCCAGGCCATGCTGCCGGACAGCGGGTTCATCACCTCCAGTCCTCTGCTGCTGACCCTGACGCCTAATGAGGCGGCCTCTATCATTTTGAGCACAGATGCGGACACCATCCTGGCCGATGGCTCCTCTACGACGACGGTGACGGCTGAGGTCTTGGACGTGTACGGGAATCCCATGTCCTCCGGGCAGGAAGTTACTTTTCTGACCTCCCTGGGCTCCATCACTGAATATGCCTACACCGATACCCTGGGCATCGCCGAGGCCATCCTGACCGCTGGAACGAACACCGGCATGGCCACGATCTCGGTCTCGGCCTCGCAGGCCAACGCCTACACGGAGGTTTATTTCACCTCCGGCCAGGCCTCCAACGTCGTTTTGGTATCGGTCTCCGCCTGTTCCATCGGCGTTCAGGGATCCGGTGATAACGAGACCTCCACCCTCACCTTCGAGGTCCGGGACAATACCGGAACTCCTCTGGACATCAGCCAGCAGGTGACCGTGGATTTCGAGATCGTGGGCAGCGCCGCAGGAGGAGAGTTTCTGGAACCAATCTCAGATCTGACCGACGCTATCGGCCGGGTGCAGACCACTCTGAACAGTGGGACAACGGCCAAGACCGTGAAGGTGAAGGCCACCATCACCAGTTTGAGCATTTCCTCTGAGGCGATCAGCATCGCCATTCACGGAGGTCCGCCGGATGTGGACCATTTTAGCGTAGTTCCCCAGCACAAGAACTTCGCTGGCTGGGTGACCTATGGCCTGCAGAACGCCATCACAGCCTTTGTCGGCGACCAGTACGGGAACCCGGTGCCCGAGGGCACTTCGGTTTATTTCTCCTCCACCGGTGGGATCGTCGAGGGCTCGGCCACCACCGATGCCCTTGGCCAGGCTAGCGTTACCCTTCTTTCAGCGGATCCGCTGCCGGTATCCACGGCCCTGGATCCCTCCACCGGCTACACCAGCAACGTTTCAAGCTACTGTGATTTTACCAGTCCCAAGAACGGGGACGGGCAGGCCATTGTCTTCGCCCAGACCATCGATCGACTGGGAGATCCCATCTGGACCTCGACGCGAACGGTTTTCTCCGGGCACTCGGCCATTCTCAACGTGAGTCCTACCTCCTTTGCCGTGCCAAATGGTGGGTCACAGACATTTACCTTCTTGGTTCACGATGTCAACGGCAACCCCATGACCGCGGGGACGAGCATCTCGGTGAGCGCCTCCGTCGGGAGCGTTGTGGGAGATGTGAACGTGACCCTTCCAGACACGCAATCGGCAGGATGGACCAGCTTTTCCTTCCTGCTCATGGACGATGACAGCGTCGATACCGATCCCGCGGAGATCTGCGTGTTGACCATATCTGTCACCAGTGCCAATAACGGAAATGCCAGCGCCATTATAATGGGAACCGTAGATTAAGGAAAGCAAAGTGCGGACGGCGACAGGTTATAAACATTTTCGAAAGGAAACAGCCATGTGCAAATCGTCTTTATGGTTGGCTCTGGGGTTGGTGATGCTCCTGTTGAGCACGTCGGCTCAAGCGTACACCATCGGCAATCCCGTGGGCGCCACCGGATCGGGCAAGCTGGTCATGAGCCTTGAATATGAATATCAGGACAGACAACTGCCCGGAAATCTGCCCACCGAGTCGATGCGCTATCTGGCCAAAGCGAGCTACGGGCTGACCTGTTGGCTGGATCTTTTCGCTAAGGGTGGAGCAGCTGATCTGGAGATCCCTATGCACGAGGTTACTTTCACCAGCGACCAGAAATTTGCCTGGGGGGCCGGAGCACGAGCTACCCTTCTGCGATTGCCCATCTGGAGAGCTGAGGTTTTCTCCTGCGGCCAGATATTCAACTACCACAGTCGAGGCCGGGTAGACCAGAAGGTGACTGATTCTCCTCAGACATGGACCAGGTCTCTGAACAGCAAATATATCTGGTGGGAATACGGTGGATCTCTGGGCATCAAGGCCCGTCAGGGAGCCGTCTGGCCGTATGTGGGTGTTGACATCTCCTATGTGGAGGGTGAGAAAAGTACCACCCAGTACAATATCTTCTCTTACGGAACCGTTTACGGAGGAGCAAGAAGCGACAATTTCAGCAGCGATAATCTTGTTTACAGCGGATTCGGTGGACTTGATATTTCCCTGCCCCTCAGATACAAGCTGTCGTTTGAGATCAGGGGCGTCAACAGGGATGAAATTTCCTTTTCCGTTGGCGTCAGTCAGAGATCGCCATAAGATTTTTTCCGGTAGCAACGCCGCGGAAAGGTATTCCGCGGCGTTTTTTTTATTGACAGAGCGGTTGCCTTTTCGTACTATGTGAGAGGTTCAGCTCCCAGAGTTCGTATTCCGGGGGTTGTGGTTGGATAA
>DAOVRJ010000246.1 GCA_030628225.1 Candidatus Zixiibacteriota bacterium
AAAAACCACAATTAGAAGAAAAGGGGGATGGGGGGTGGCACTCCGAGCTCCGCGTTCCCAACTCCGAGTTTGAAAAGCTCCGCGTTCCCAGCTCCGAGCTCAAGATGCTCTCCCAACTCTCATTTCATCATCATTTCCCCTTGACAACTCCCTTGGAAATTCGTAGACTTTGATTGATGCACAAAGAGATGAGTTATTCGACCAATGACAGGAGGTGAAAAATGGCCGAGGAAAGCAAGCAGCCGAAAGAAGAACTGCCGGAGATCCAAGAACAGAAGAAGCAGGAGGGTCCGCAGAAAGCCGCAAAGAGTGGTCTGTCCGGCAAGCTGGATGCCGCGGGCTGGGGATCGTTTCTCATCTGGCTGGGGATAGTTCTGATGGTTGGGGCAGACACCAGCGTGGCCCTGTTGGGCATCGGGATTATCATGGTGGGGGTGCAGGTTGCGCGGCTGGTTCTTAAATTGCACATGGAGGGGTTCTGGCTCGTGGTCGGCCTGCTCTTTATGGTGGGCGGCATCTGGCAGCTAATCGACACGAGATTGCCTCTGGTACCCATTCTGCTGATCGTGGCCGGTCTGGCCCTGGTGTTGACCAAGTTTTTGCCCAGGCATCGGGATTAAACAGCCGGCAGCACGAGGCGGATTTTCCCAGCAGCCCTTTCGACTAAGGGGGAGGGTTTTTGCGGACAGGTTGGCATCTTTCAGCCTGCATCCGGGTGGTAGTGGATTCTCCCGGGCCGAAACCGTAACGCACCTCAGGGCGCGGATGAGGAGATGGCCGGTGAACAGGTCGAACCTAGCCTATGTGGTTGTTTCGTCTGAGTTTGGGCGCACCCTTCTGGTCTGGCGCAAGGCATCTGTTGGCCCGCGTGTGGTTCGTATCATCTTGCCCTGCGAGGGAAAGAGCACCGAGGCCATGCTCGCGGAGCAATTTCCCCCAGCGGTGCGCAGATCTCACCAGCGCATCGAAGCTCTCCGTGACCAGCTTCATGCCTTCCTGATGGGAGAGCCCATCGCCCTTTCCCTGGATCTGCTGGATTTTGGTATCTGCAGCGATTTCCAGAAGCAGGTCCTTCTGGCCGAGGCGCAGATCCCCCAGGGGCGGGTGAGCACATACGGTCGCCTGGCCCGGAAGATCGGAGCGCCGCCAGCCGCCCGGGCCGTGGGAGGAGCCCTGGCTCAAAACCCCTTTCCCATCGTCGTTCCCTGCCACCGGACCATCAGAGCAGACGGCAGTCCTGGGGGCTTCGCCGGGGGGTTGCCCCTGAAGCGGGCCCTGCTGGAGATGGAGGGGATCGTTTTCGACGCGAGAGGTTGTGTGCCCAGGCGGTTCCTTTGGTAGAAGGAGGTGTGTATGTTTAGGTTTATGAAATCGAGGATGTGGTCCTTCGGGGACATCGCCATACTGAAGACCTATTGTGCCGTGCTGGGGATCATAGTGGGAGCGTACATCGCCTCGTTCGTCAAATCGTATCTGTGGCTCTTCATCCTGGTGGCCGTCGTTCTGCTCATCAGGCTCGTCTATTTTGTTTTTTTCAAGAAACAGTGATGGACTGGGGCCGTGACCAGGGCACAGGCGGCGGATCTGCCCACGTGAATCGAACTCCTCAAAAAGATAACCGCTGCCTGTAGGGCGATCCGGCCTGAGCCCGGCCCATTATCAGCCCGGGAGAAGTCGCAGATATAGCCGGTTCAAAGGAGAATGTCCATGAAGAGGACTTTAACCTTCGTCTACATGGGAATTTATCTCTTGACAGCGGCTGTTTTGGTTGCCCAGGGACAGGCGGTGACCAGGGCAGAGCAGAAAACCGCGGCCGGACAGCTTCTGGCCCGTGGCGATGAAACCTTCCAGGTTGGAGAGTATGCCGAGGCCACCCAGATCTACAAACGAGCCGTCGAAGCGGCCCAGCAGGAGGGCCAGGAAGAAGTTCTGGCCGAGGCACTGTCCCAGGTAGCTCGCGGTCATCTTATCCAGGGCGAGAAAGAGGAAGGCCGCTCCTGGCTGAAGAGAGCCGAGGCCGTTGTGTCTCCGGAGATGCCCCTGGGCTGGTCGCGCTATTTGGGCGTGCGCGGCCGGTTCGAGTGGAAGAACGACCTGCTGGAGCTGGCCACCAAGACCTTCACGAACATGTATGATTACTGCCTGCAGCACGAGCTGCACGACCGTGCTGTGGATGCCGCCCACATGGTGGCTATCACCGCCCCTCATGAGGAACAGATCGTCTGGGCCAAGAAGGGAATAGAGGCGGCTGAGGCGGGAGATCTGCAGGGATGGCTGGGTCCGCTGTGGAACAACCTGGGCTGGACCTGTGAGGAGATGGGGCGTTACCAGGAAAGTCTGGATGCCCTGCTGAAGGCCCGGGAGTATCACTGGAAGTTAGGCAGCGAGATGAACAAGCTGATCGCCGACTGGTCCGTGGGATACGCATATCACAAGCTGGAACGGCTGGATGAGGCCGAAAGTTGGCTGAGACCCGTGCTGGCCTGGGCCGAGAGGCTCTATGCCGCAAACCCCAGTCCGGACGCCGCCGAGTGGGTAGGCCATTCCTGCCGGGAGCTGGGCGAGCTGGCCATTGCCAGGGAAGAGCTGAAGGACGGCCATCAGTATTTGCGCCGGGCGCAGGAGAGCCTGGCCGAGGCCAAGATGCCAGAGTGGGACGCGGAGGATTATCAGCGGCTGACAGATAGAGTTACCGAGATCGCCGGCAGGGTGCCGGTCGAGAGGCTCAGGGCCACCGTCGTTCACTTCGATATTCCCTATGACGAGGAGTCACGGGCCATCTCCTTCTACCGGGATCTGTTCGGCTGGGAGATCGTCAAGGCACAAGAGATGGATTACTGGCTGGTCAACACAGTTCCCGTCGACGAGCAGGGCCGGCCCCTGGAGCCGGGAATTAACGGCGGGATGATGAAACGGGTGGCTCCGCAGCAGGCCCCGGTAAACTACATCTCCGTGGGGTCGGTGGATGAATATCTACAACGGGCAGAATCCCTGGGGGGCACGGTCATCATGCCCAAAACGGCCATTCCTCACATGGGATGGTTTGCCCATTTGGCCGACACCGAGGGCAACGTGCTGGGCGTCTTCCAGGAGGACCCCACCACGGAATAAGAGACCGGTTGGTTCCTGCTGTTTTTTTGCCGGAAGGTTTTTTCGGAAAGGGCCGCCAGCTCAACGGGGCGGCTTTTTCTTTTGTCTGCGGGGCCTATCAGAAATCACACACAGAAATCCGATACAAAATGCTTGACGATTGGCAGGGGATTTGCTACAATAAAATGATGGAGCAGTCCGTCCTGGATTCTGGTGAGAAAGGCGGATCCTTGATCCTTGATTATAGTTTTGAGAGCATATTGAACTCGGATCTGGGAGCTCGGAGCTTTTCAAACTCGGAGTTGGGAACGCGGAGCTCGGAGTGCCACCCCCCATCCCCCTTTTCTTCTAATTGTGGTTTTTTCAGTTCCGCGTTCCGAGTTCCGAATTCCGCGCTGGAATAGTTCCGCGTTCCGAGTTCCGAACTCCAAGTTAGGCGAGTTGTGAGAACCTCTCTTTTGTCATTCCGGCGAAGCTTGTCC
>DAOVRJ010000108.1 GCA_030628225.1 Candidatus Zixiibacteriota bacterium
GCTGCGAAGCAGCACGCCGGTTGAAGCGAGGGGGAAACTTCCCCCTCCCAGGGAAGCCAGGGCTTAGGCAAAGTCCCTCAAAAATGTATTGACAAAAGGGCATGTGGTAGTTAACATTATATGAAGTACCGGTCATCCGTATCAAACATGGAGGCGGATAGGTGCTGGTGTGCCTGCTGGACTTCAAATCCGGTTGGGGGCCATATGTGTCCTCGGTAGGTTCGATTCCTACACGCCTCCGCCATATTCTTCATCGTCCGGGCAGAGTATTCTCGGAATCCTTTATCCCTGAGATTCTCAAGGGATGATCCCCAGCCAGGGAGCCAAGATGGAAAGGGAGAAAGTTCTCCTGACAGCCATGACCACGGCCGCCGGGTGAGCGGCTAAAGTGTGTCAGAAAGACCTGGCACAGGTTCTGCGTCATCTGCCCACAGTCCAAGATCCCAACGTCATTCTGGGGTTTGACGCCCTGGGAGATGCCGGCGTCTATGCCCTGGACCAGGATCGAGCCCTGGTCCAGACAGTGGATGTGCTTACGCCCATCGCCGACGACCCTTACACCTTCGGCCAGATCGCCGCGGCAAACTCCCTGAGCGACGTCTACGCCATGGGGGCCAGACCGTTGACGGCCCTGAACGTGGTGGGTTTCCCTCCCGAACTGGATCTCTCCATCCTGGAGCAGCTCATCCGCGGGGGCATGGACAAGGTAAGGGAGGCCGGAGCGGCCGTCATAGGTGGACACACCATAAAGGACCAGGAGCTGAAGTATGGCCTGGCGGTGACGGGGTTGGTGCAGCGGGATGAGATGGTGACCAGCGCCAGGGCCAGGCCCGGGGATCGGCTGGTATTGACCAAACCACTGGGCACCGGGGTTGTGTCTACGGCCATGAAGGCCGGACAGGCTTCCCCCCAGGCTGTAGAGGAGATCAACCTGCTCATGGTTCAGCTGAACCGTTCTGCCTCTCAGTGCATGCGGGAGGTGGGTGTGAACGCCTGCACCGATATCACCGGTTTCGGGTTCTTGGGTCACCTCTTGCAAATGCTCAGGTCCAGCAAGGTGGGAGCTCGAATTTGGGCCGCAGAGGTCCCCATGGTTAACCACGCCCTGGAGTGTGTTCGCCGGGACTTCGTGCCTGGCGGGACGAGGAAAAATTTCGAGTACGTCCAGCCCCACGTGAAGGTCCTCGCCGATATTGACCCGGCCCTGCATATGCTCCTCTGCGATGCCCAGACCTCCGGAGGTCTGTTGATGGCCGTTTCTGAGGAAAAAACCGGAGATCTGGTGGATCTGCTGTGTCGCCGCCATGTGCTCTGCGCTCGATGTGTCGGAGAGGTGATCCCGGCAGACCCTCCCGGCATCGAGCTATTCCTATCCCTTCCATCTGGCGGGCCGTGAGACTAACTTTTTGCCGGTTTGCACCTTCTCGTGGTTTGCTGAAATGTCTTGACTTTAGCCAAACAGTTCGTTAAATATAGAATCTAATATCTCGATTTTGCTGATCAGAAACGATCTCAACGCCAACGCAGAATGGAGCGGTGATAGAATGGAAAGGACGCTGCTGATCATTAAGCCGGATGCTGTGGCCAAACGAGTGACCGGAAAAATTCTTCAGCGTGTCACTCAGCAGAACTTCCGCCTATGTGCCCTGAGATCTGAACGATTGACCGCTGAGTCGGCCGGCGGGTTTTACCATGTTCATCGGGGCAAGCCCTTTTACCAAAGCCTGATAGAATTTATGTCTTCCGGTCCCATACTGGTGGCTGTTTTAGAAAAAGAGGATGCTATCAAGAGTTTGCGGGAGGTGGTTGGAGCCACAGATCCTCAAAATGCCCGGCAGGGGACCATTCGAAAGGAGTTCGCCGAGAGCAAGGGCCATAATGCTGTCCATGCCTCCGATTCTCCGGAATCTGCCCGGGAGGAGATCGCCTTCTTCTTTCCATCCGCCGACTTTTCTTGAGGGTGACATCCCGGGCCGGGAATACCCGCTGTCCAGGTCCGTCTTTGCCGTTAGCCGCGCTGCCCGCGGGGCGATGGAAATCCGCAGGCGTTTGTCTGAGAAGTGAAATTTGCGGCCCAGGGCGAAGGCACCTTTTTACTAATTCTAAGATCAAAAATTCTGATGTTCATTCTCCCCTCTGGCTCTTTCCGGCTCAGGAAGGGGCCAGGGGGGAGAGGTCTGTTTAGCCTGGTTGCCGCTTATGGCCCGGGTCCGGGAACAGGATGTGACCCCGGTGATGGTGAAGATCTGGAAGATTCCACTGGCCGGGGAACTGTCTTGGGGCCGGTTTTCCGGGGAGCTTGATAGATCGGGGGTGAACTCGTCGTCGGAGCCTTCGGGAAGGACAGGTGTCGTGGTGCAGATTCAGGTTCCTTACGGTCAGCGAGATGTTCTCCATGTGGAGCTGGATGAACATAGGGTGGCCGGGGTGGTGCATCCCAACCAGGTGGCCGTGGAAGACGAAAGGCAGGGCCTGGAGGAGGTCCTGGATCACCCCAGCGAGTGCATGCCATTCGATCGGTTCCTGGAGGATGCCCGGGATGTGCTGTTCATCGTCAACGATGCCACGCGACCGACCCCGACCGCCAAGGTCTTGGAGGTGCTCGCTCCGCGGCTGGCCAGCCACAAGATCAGCTTCATCGTTGCCACGGGCAGCCACAGAGCCCCGACAGCGGAGGAGTATCGACAGATATTTGGTAGATTCCACGACCAGTTCCGCGACCGGATCGTGGCCCACGATGCCAGGCGCGACCAGGATATGGTCTATATCGGAAAGTCCAAAAGCGGTTTTCAGATGTATATTAACCGCCTGGCGGTCGACGCCCATAAGATCGTGGTCATCGGCTCTGTGGAACCGCACTATTTCGCCGGTTACACCGGTGGTCGCAAGGCGTTTCTTCCCGGCATCTCATCATATAAAACGATAGAGCAGAACCATAAATTTGCCCTGAAGATGGAAGCCCAGGCTTTGGCCCTGGAGGGAAATCCCGTCCACGAGGGTATGATGGATGTCCTGCAGGCGATGGCGGACAAGGAGATCTTCGCCATCATGACCGTTGTGGACAGCGAGCGCAGAATTTACGCCAGCACCGCCGGGCACATTCGCGATTCTTTCCAGGCGATCATCGAAAAGGCCAACGATGTTTTTGCGGTGAGATTGAGGGAAAAGACGGATGTGGTGGTCACCGTGGCCCCCTTTCCCATGGATGTGAATCTGTACCAGGCCCAGAAAGCTCTGGACAATGGCAAACTGGCTCTGAAAGAGGACGGCATCTTAATTCTGGTGGCCAAATGCCGGGCCGGGGTGGGTCAAGACACCTTTGCTCGCCTGCTGACCAGCTCGAAGAGCCCGCGGGATGTTCTAAATCACATCGAGGGTGAATATAAACTGGGATATCACAAGGTGGCCAAGTGGGCGGAGATCGGGCTGTGGGCTCAGATATGGGGGGTCACTGATCTGCAGGATTCCCTTCTGGAAGGGCTATTTGCCAAACCCTACCACGATCTTCAGGCAGCTATCGACCAGGCTCTGCAGGAGAAGGGTCCCCAGGCGAAGGTGCTCTTTCTGATGGCCGGCAGCCTTACTGTGCCTGTTGTCTGAGCGAACCACCCGGCCATGTGAAAAAAGGAGTCATCAGCAATGCTCCTGATGGCGATCTTGACCCCTCAACGGAGGCAGCAGAGGGTTTGGCCGGGGAGTGTTTTCTCTTTCCCGGGCGTGCTTGACAGGAGAAAATGACCGGGGATGTCTATGGAGAGAAACAGAGATGAAACTATGAATGAAATCGTACTGAAGAAGATGCTTTCGCCGGAGATCAAGCTGTACAAGATAAGATCACCCCTGATCGCCAAAAAGCGAAAGGCAGGTCAATTCGTGGTCGTTCGCCTGGACCAGAAGGGAGAGCGATTTCCCCTGACCATCGCCGACTCAGATCCCCGGGAGGGAACCATCACTCTGGTGGTTCAGGAGGTGGGCATGACCACCAAAAAGATGGGGTTGTTGAAGGAGGGGGATGTGTTGTGGGATGTGGTGGGTCCTCTGGGCAAGCCCACGGAGACCGAGAAGTTCGGGACAGTGGTCTGCATTGGTGGCGGGGTGGGCAACGCCGTGGTCTATCCCATCGCCAAGGCCATGAAGGCGGCTGGCAACCGGGTCATTTCCATAATCGGTGCCCGGACCAAGGGTCTTCTGATTCTGGAGGAGGAAAATCGGGCGGTGAGCGATGAGATTCATGTAACCACCGATGATGGCTCCTACGGGAAACACGGTTTCGTGACCGATGAGCTGGCCGGGTTGCTCAAGGATGGCCTTCAGGTGGACCTGGTGGTGGCCATCGGGCCGGCCATCATGATGAAGGCCGTCTGCGATCTGACCAAAAGCCACAATATCCGCACCATTGTCAGTCTGAACTCCATCATGGTGGATGGCACCGGGATGTGTGGCGCTTGCCGGGTGGAGGTGGGTGGCAAGACCAGATTTGCCTGCGTGGATGGCCCGGAGTTCGACGGCCACCAGGTGGATTTCGATCTGCTTGTGGCCCGGCTGCGGATGTACCTTCCTGAGGAAAAGAGGGCCATGGAGGCATTCGAGGAAGAGGTCGGGGAGCGATTGACGAAACAAGCCGCCAGCGATTCATCAGCAGGTGAAGATCATGGCTGAAAAGAAAAAGCTGAGCTTAAAAAGAGAGCCCATGCCTCGCCAGGATCCGAAGTTGCGAGCGCACAACTTCTCTGAAGTGGCCTTGGGATATAGTCCGGAGCAGGCCATAAAGGAGGCTGCCCGGTGTCTGACCTGCAAGAAACCCAGATGTGTCCCCGGCTGCCCGGTGGAGGTGGATATCCCCGGCTTCATTCGCTGGATACAGGAGGGGGACTTCGCCAAAGCTGTTCAAACTATCAAGGCGACCAACTGCCTGCCGGCTGTCTGCGGTCGGGTTTGTCCCCAGGAGGATCAGTGCGAGAAGCTCTGTGTGCTGGCCAAAAAGGGCGCGCCGGTGGCCATCGGGCGCCTGGAGCGCTTTGTGGCCGATTACGAGGCCCAGCAGGGGTGTTGTGTGCAGGTGCCTAAAGAGGTGCCTTCCACGGGCAAGAGGGTGGCCGTGGTGGGGGCCGGACCGTCGGGACTTACCGTGGCTGGCGATCTGGCCAAACTGGGACACAGTGTGACTATTTTCGAAGCCCTGCATGAGCCCGGTGGCGTTTTGGTATATGGCATTCCCGAGTTCAGGCTTCCCAAGGCCATCGTCCAGAGGGAGGTGGATTTCGTCAAGAGTCTGGGAGCAGAGCTGAAGACAAGTTTTGTCATCGGTCATCTGCAGACCGTAGATGAGCTTATGGACGGCGAGTACGACGCGGTTTATCTGGGTAATGGAGCGGGGCTGCCGTATTTCATGAACATTCCCGGCGAGAACCTCAACGGGGTCTATTCGGCCAACGAATTTCTTACTCGCTCTAATCTGATGAGGGCCTATAAGTTTCCTGAATACGATACCCCCATTAAAGTGGGTCGAAAGGTGGCCGTAGTAGGTGGGGGGAACGTGGCCATGGATTCCTGCCGGACCGCCCTTCGGCTGGGATCTGAGGAAGTTCTCTGTGTCTATCGCCGGTCGCGGGTGGAGCTGCCGGCCCGGCAGGAGGAGATCGAGAACGCCGAGGAGGAGGGTGTCCAGTTCAAGCTGCTGAACAATCCCGTGCGCATCCTGGGCGATGATGAGGGCTGGGTCACCGGCATGGAGTGCATCCGGATGGAGTTGGGGGAACCGGATGAGTCCGGTCGTCGTCGTCCTGTACCTGTGAAAGGCTCCGAGTTCATCATGGATGTTGATCAGGTCATTGTGGCCATAGGGCAGGGAGCCAATCCGCTGGTGGCCTCCACCACACCCGGCCTGGAAATAAATAAATGGGGGTATATCGTTGCTGATTCTACCACTGGCGCGACCAGCAGGAAAGGAGTCTATGCCGGGGGCGACATAGTTACCGGGGCGGCGACCGTCATCCTGGCCATGGGGGCCGGACGTGATGCGGCCAGGGCCATCGATGCTTACCTGCGAGAACAGAAGGGATGCTGAGGATTTCTAAAGGTTCGCTAGACAACCGGGGGTTCAGGAAAAAAACTTGACATTTGAGCTTTCATCGGTATATTGTGGGAAACTTAAATGCGTATTCGAGTCACAGGTCTCTCCCAGGGCACCCATCAGCAGTTTCAGCAGGAACCGGCAGCTTCCTTGGGTTTTAATGAGCAGAAATTCCACTTTACAGAGCCGGTATGCGTCCACTTCACCCTTCAGAAGGTGGGCGACCAGATTGTCTGCCGGGCGCGGGTGAACACCTCCATGGAGACCGAATGCAGTCGCTGCCTGGAACCCGCGGAGGTGAAGATCTCTGAGGAGATGACCCTTCTGCTGGTTTTCTCCCGGATGTCAGCCCGGGATGTCACTGGCGCGGAGTTAAAGATCATCCCCCAGGATGCCGAGGAGGTGGATGTCACGGAGGAAATTCGCCAGGCCATTCTGCTGGCCATCCCGCCCAAGCCCCTCTGCAGAGCCGATTGCCTGGGGCTGTGTCCCCAGTGTGGTACAAACCTGAACCTGAGCAATTGCCGTTGTCAGGTAAAGGTCGAGGATGCCCGCTGGCCGGGTCTCCATAAGTTGCTGTCAAACAAATCCAAAGGAGAGTGAAGTGGCCCTTCCCAAGAGAAAAATCTCCAAATCAAGACGGGATAAAAGAAGGACGCATTGGAAGTTGTCCTCTCCCCCTCTGTCTATGTGTCCGCACTGTCATCAGCCCAAGACGCCTCACCAGGCCTGTCCCCATTGTGGGTATTACAACGGCCGCAAGGTTATGGCTCCCAAGGAGAAATAATCCCGAGTAGAGAACATGAAGATTGCCATCGATGCCATGGGTGGAGATAAAGCCCCCCATCCCATTGTGGAGGGGGTGGTACAAGCAGCCAGTTTGGTCCGGGAGGGCACGGAGATCATTCTGGTAGGGCAGGAGTCTGTTATCAGGAGGGAATTGAAAAGCCGCTTCATGCCTCGGGAGCTGCCCATCTCCGTGGTTCACGCGTCGCAGGTAGTGGGCATGGACGAAGCGCCCGCTATCGCTATGCGCAAAAAACGGGACTCCTCCATCATGGTGGCCGTTGACCTGTTGAAGAGAGGACAGGCCGACGCTTTTGTGAGCGCCGGGAACACGGGCGCGGTGATGGCGGCGGCGTTGGTTGAATTGGGACGATTGAAAGGTGTGAGCCGACCGGCCATTGCCTCATTATTTCCCACCGAACGTGACGCGGTGGTGGTGTTGGATGTGGGGGCCAATGCTAGCTGTAAGGCCGTACACCTCTATCAGTTTGGGGTAATGGGAGCCACGTATGCCAGCCATATTCTGCGCAGGCGACGGCCCAAGGTGGGTTTGCTAAGCATCGGGGAGGAGAGCTCCAAGGGAAATGAAGCCACAGTAAAGGCCCACCAGATGCTCTCGCACAGCCCGCTGAACTTCGTGGGTAATATCGAGGGGCGGGATATTCTCCGGGGGAATGTGGATGTGGCTGTTTGTGATGGTTTTGTGGGCAATGTGGTGTTGAAATTCACCGAGAGCATCGACGGCCTGCTGACGGCCCAGCTGAGGCGGTACGTCATGTCCCGCCTTCGCTATCGTCTGGGCGCCCACCTGTTGATGCCGGCCCTGTTGGCTTTCCGGCGAGATCTGGATTACGCCGAGTATGGCGGCGTCCCCCTTCTGGGTCTCAATGGGGTGTGCATTATCTGCCATGGTGGCTCTTCCGCCAAGGCCATCAGAAAAGCCATCGCCGTTGCCCAGCAGATGGTCAAGGCGGACGTGAACTCGGGCATTCTTCGACAGCTTCAAGAAAATGGTGGCATGAAAAAATGAGCGGAATAAAGAGGTCTGAAATCGTGGGCACCGGCTCGGCCGTGCCGGAAGGAATTCTCACCAACCGGGATTTTGAGAAGATTGTGGAGACCAACGACGAGTGGATCGTGTCCCGCTCCGGAATCCGCGAGCGTCACGTCACCGATGATCAGACAGCCACCTCCGACCTGGCGTCATTGGCCGCCCGGAGAGCTTTA
>DAOVRJ010000192.1 GCA_030628225.1 Candidatus Zixiibacteriota bacterium
GCCAACCATTGCCGCTAACTTAATATCACCACCTCCCATGCTCTCTTTCTTGAACAACAGCTCTCCCAAGATGGCCACCCCCAACAGGGCCGCTGCTCCGATGACAGCGCCCAACAGAAAGCTGACCACAGACCGCGGGGCAACCAGGGTATTAAGAGCCAGACCAAGCAGAATCCCCGGCAGGGTCACCTTGTCCGGGATCACCATCCGGTCCAGATCGGCGAAGGTCACCACGACCAGCAGGCAGAACAAAACGAAGAGTATGGCCGCCTGAGCTGTGGGCCCGAAGACCAGAAAAAGGATCACGGCCAAAACGCCGGTCAGGGCCTCCACCGCCGGGTAACGCGGTGAGATGGGCGCAGCACAGCGGCGGCACCTGCCCCGCAGAAAAAGATAGCTCAGCAGCGGGATGTTATCACCCGCGGCAATACTCCCCGCACAGTGCGGACAGCGGGACCGGGGCCTGACGATGGACAGGCCACGGGGCAGCCGCCAGATGCACACGTTTAGAAAACTACCCACCACACATCCTGTCAAAAAGCAAAAACCGGAAACCAAAACCTTTATCCAAAAGGTCAAAAGAGACTCCTTTTCCCCGAAAAACGGGAAATGAGAGAAGGCAAAGGGAGTTGCTCACGCCCTTGCCTTCCCCCATTAAACCGTGCGGCTCTTACCAGGTAAGACCGTTGCCCCCACCGGTGGCGCCGTCCTGATCCATGGTCAAAAATCCCGTAGTGGCACCATCACCGTCCACGTCGACGGCCTCGGTGGCCGTGGCCGTGAAGTCGGCCGTGGGATCGGTGCACTCCACCTTGTACACAAACCGCGAAACGCCTTCAGGAAGGGCGAACGCGATGGCGTCGGATTCCGCTCCATCAACGAAAGCCACATACGTGTCATGCTCGTTGAAGTAGGCCTTCTCCAAGGTGAAAATCTCCTTGAGAATGGTCTTGGCCTCGGCTACCTTCGCCTTCCCGGTCACTTTCATGAACTTAGGGATGGCCAGGGCGGCCAGGATGCCGATAATCACCACAACGATCATCAACTCGATCAGGGTAAAACCGCGTCGGTTGTGGAATCTCCTTAACATTTGAAGTCACCTCCTTCTCTGTCTTCACTGTGTTTTTGTTTCCCGAATGGTTTCACTTACTAAAACGGCAATTTAGTAAACAGCAAAAGATAGGCCAATCAATTTCAGAACATTTTGGTTTCAATAAGCTACAACCATAAGGTCTTGAAAATTAAAATAATACACTGTTTAGAAAAATCGAAAATCCCATCTGCTCATCGTCGCCACAGGAATCCACCCAGGCATTTATCTGGCAAGTTGCCAGTCGTTTTGGCATTTTAAAATTAATTTGCAGGCAGCAGATGCCCCGAAGCGCTGGGAAATCAGTCGGCAACCGATTCCTGGATAATCCCGGACTCGTCGATGATCCAGACGCTGTATTGCCCATCCCCGTCGAAATCCACCACCGAGGTGGCCGTCACCCTCAGATTCTCCCCGGTGGCCACGGGAATGGCCATGCGATAACGGCCATTTCCCGGCGGGTCGTCGGTGAACAGGGAAACCTGGACAAAACCGATCTCATCCAGGGAGGCACAATACCGGCCGTGCTGGTTGTAATATGCCTTCTCCAAAACCAGGGCGGCTTTGAGCATCCCCTTGGCCTCGCTGGCCTTAACTCTGCTCTGTACTTTGAGAAACGCGGGCAGAGCCATGGCAGATAAGATGCCGATTATAACGATGACGATCAGCAATTCGATGAGAGTTAGCCCTTTTTTTTGCAAGATTATCATGACTCTCGCCCCAAATCCTACTTGATGTCCTTCAGCTCGTACTTCTCGATCTTCCGGTACAGGGTGGAGGGATCGATGCCCAATATTTCCGCGGCACGCTGTTTCTGCCATCCTGATTCCCGCAATATCCAGAAAATGTATGCTTTTTCGATGGTCTCCAGGGTGGGATTCTCCAGCTCCTTGGTCTTGGCCAGCACCCGGCCCTGGCCTTTGATGATCTTCTCCGGCAGATCCTTCTCGACAATGGTGTTGTCATCCTGCAAGGTCACCGCCCGTTCCAGAATATTCTCCAGCTCCCGAATATTGCCCGGCCAGTTATGATTACAGAGGATCTTCTTGGCCTCGGCGGAGATCTTCTTTTCCTGTCCATCTGGCTCCTGGCCATATCTTTTCAGAAAATAATCGATGAGCAGCGGAATGTCCTCTTTGCGCTCTCTCAGCGGAGGAATGTTGATGGGGATAACATTCAGGCGATAGAAAAGATCTTTGCGGAAACGCCCCATGCTCACCTCATTTTCCAGATCGGCGTTGGTGGCAGCGATCAGACGAATATCCACTTTTATGGGACTGGTGCCGCCGACAGGAACGATCTCTTTTTCCTGGAGAACGCGCAGCAGCTTTACCTGAATGCGAGGCGACATCTCCCCCACCTCGTCCAGGAAAAAGACCCCCTCACTGGCCACCTTAAAAAGACCATCCTTGTCCTTTATAGCACCGGTAAAGGAGCCTTTTATGTGGCCGAAGAGCTCGCTCTCCAAAAGTCCCTCGGGCAAGGCCCCGCAATTCACCGTGATGAAAGGTTTCTCACTGCGATAGCTCTGCTGATGAATAGCGCGAGCGACCAGCTCCTTGCCGGTGCCACTTTCCCCGGTGAGCAGCACGGTGCTATCGCTGTCGGCTATTTTGCGCACCTGGGATAACACCTCCATGAGGATCTCGCTCTTGCCTATAATCTCGCCGAATCCCTCCCTTTTTTTCAGCTGTTTCTTGAGATACACATTTTCGGTGCGTATCTTCCGCTGCTCCAGCGCCCTGGCCACGGCCAGTTTGATCTCATCTACTTTAAAGGGCTTGATAATGTAGTCAAAGGCTCCCTTCTTTAACGCCTCGATGGCCGACTCGATGGTGGCAAAAGCGGTCATTATGATGACAGTGGGGACGGTCTCCTTCTTGTTGATCTCGTCGATCAGCTCCAGCCCGTTCATCTCTTTCATTTTCAAGTCGCTGATAACCACTTCATAGGCTTCTTTGGCCAGCTTCTTCAAACCTTCCTTGGCCGAGAGAGCCGTGGTAATTTGATACCCCTGCTTTTTTAACATGATGGACAGAAAATCACACATGCTCTCCTCGTCGTCGACCACCAAGATCTTCTCGTTTGCCATTTAAACTCTCCCGCTTAGGAGCCTCTTAGCTCAATCCCTTTTGATAGAGTGCCGTCTTTACTCCATTTCCTCATCCCCATCCAGATCCTCAGAAAAGACCCTTCCTCCGGTCCGCCAGATGTCGTATTGTCACGTCCACTCTCGCTCCTGGAGACGCCGTAGCAGCTGTCTTCGACACCTGTCCCGGAGCTCCCGTGGATCATCCCTGTGTCGCTGTATTTTCTTCCTCACTGTATCCGCTCTCCTCTAATAAGAGAAACAGTAAAAGTGGTTCCCCTTCCCTTATGGCTTTCCACCTCTAATTTGCCCCCGTTGTTCTCCACGATCCTCTGGGCAATGGACAAACCCAACCCGGTGCCGCCTTTTTTCGAAGAGTAAAAAGGCTCGAAGATGCTCTTGAGCTCGCCGGCCGGAATCCCCACACCGGCATCCTGGAAAAAGACTTTCACCATCTCATCCTTCCCTCGGACTCGAGCTCTGGATGGCCCCTCAACCAGTCCTACCACCAACCGGCCGCCATGGGACATGGCTTGCAGGGCATTTATGGCGATGTTCAGGAAAATCTGTCTCACCTGATCCTGATCAGCCAGGGCATATGCTTTATGAACCTCCGCCTCGTTGACGATCTCGATGCCATCGTGAAAATCCACATGGTTTCGCACCAAGGTCAAGGTCTCGTTCACCAGCTTGACGACATCAACAACGGTTTTATCCGCTGGCCTGATGCGAGCGTACAAAAGAAAGTCGGTGATGATTCTGTTCAGTCGATCCGACTCCCGGGTGACCAGACCCATCAGCTTCTGCTCCTCTCCGGCAAGCTGGAGAGATTCGCTGAGCATCTCGATGGAACCGCTGATGGTGGCCAGGGGATTGCGAATCTCATGGGCAATGGCCGCTGAAAGCTGGCCGAGGACCGCCAGCCTATCCGCTTCACGGGCCCTTTGTTCCAGCTCCTTGGCCTCGGTAAGGTCCTGAAAGACGGCGATCACCCCCCCCCGCTCTCCCTCGCCCACACCCAGCAGAGTAGTGCTGATTCCCAGGGGCATGGAGCGCCCCTGCCGGGAGACGGCCATCAATTCCGTTCTAGAATTGACCATTCCCCTCTCCAGGGCCGAGTTCAAGGCAACCTTGAGTTCTCTATTCTCCCCTCCAAACACCTGGCCAAAAGGTTTGTTCTTGATCTGACTGGCCTCCAGGCCCAAGATCTTCTCTGCTGCCCTATTAAAATGCTGGATGATGCCCTCCCCATCCACGGTTACCAAACCGCTGTTCATATTGGCCAAAATATCATCTGTGTCCAGCTGGACCTTCCGCAGCCTCCGCGAGGTGCTCTCCAGCTCCTCCCCTTTACGCCGGAGCTTCTCGGCCAAAAAACCGCTCAAAAAAGCCACCAGATAGAAGAAACAGATGTTCAGAAAAACGTTGATAGGAGATTGGGTTGGCGGTCGGGGCAGTTGATCCGGCTCGAAAAAAGAGGGCGCTAACATGCTGCCGTGATATTGCAGCCAGCTGAGCAGCCCATAGGCGACCACTGCCAGAGAACAGACGTACAAGATCCCTCCCAGATGCAGATAAATGCTGGAGCTGATGATAATCACCAGA
>DAOVRJ010000304.1 GCA_030628225.1 Candidatus Zixiibacteriota bacterium
ATTCTGGAAAATGCGCATTGAAAAATGCAAAATAAAAAGTGAAAAATGCAAAATGAGAGTCAAACTCTCCAGATCATAGATAAACACTTAGTTAGTACAAGATCAATTTGAAATTTACACTCTGCATTTTTCATTTTGCATTGGGGGCCACATCAGAGGGTATACAGGTATCCCTTTTAATTGAGTCGTTCACTATTACTGAGAGTTCCCGGCGAAAAAATCCTACAGTGGCCCCAGGGCACGCTGGCTGCAGCGAGGGGGAAGCCTCCCCCTTCCGAAAACAAAAACCAGGATTCAAGGGGCCTAGGATTCTAGGGTTCAAGGGGCCCCACCCCACCCAGTGGCACATATCACCAAATCCTCGAATCCTGGAATCCTCGACCCCTATCCTTAAAAAGGGGCGCCATCATATGCATTCCAGAAAAATCATCATCATAGCACTCATCGCCATCATCCTGCTGGCCATCTGGCGGCCATGGAGGAGCGAAGAACCTCTTCGGCCGGGTTTAACCCCGGGGGACATCAGTCCCCTGGTCATCCTGCCCTTCGAAACCGTTCGGGTGGACGAAGATTGGAAGTGGCTGGGAACGGCGCTGGTGGACATGTTCGCCACAAAGCTAAATCATGCCCATCCGCTGCGGGCGGTGAGGTTGGAACGTCTGTTGGAGAAGGTGAGTCCCCCGTCCTTGCGAAGTGGGATCAAATTATCGGCGGAAGAGACCATCGGCTTTTTTCAGGCCAGGACCGCTCTTACGGGAAGGCTATCCACCCTGGATGAGGGCTTCCGCCTGGAAATCCGGTTGTTGGACAGAAAGGACCTGGCGACTCTTCACCAGGACCACTTCGATGCCCGGACCTTCCCGGCTCTTTTTGAAGCCGTGGACTCCCTCAGCTTCAGGCTGATCAATACCCTGGACTGGGACACACCTCCCCAGCTACTCGCCACCGAGCGGGTGACCACCGGCTCTCTGGCAGCTTATCACCACTACGTCATGGCCATGGAGGACTACATCATCTCCGATGACAGCTCCCTGCCGCGGGCGGCAGACCATCTTCATCTGGCCGCGGCCGCCGACAGCACCTTTGCCCGGGCTTATTTTCTGCTGGCCAAGGTCTGTGACCAGGCCCAGGCCCTGGGCATCCCCATGGAACCAGCCGAAGAACCTCTGGTAATGGCCAACCGATTTGGTGACAGGCTGCCGGATTGGGAGCGTCAGTATGCCCGGGGATGGCAACTATGGCTGGTGGAGGGAGATCTGGAGGCGGCGGTGGCCACGCTGAGTGATTTGAGCGAACGACACCGGGATTACGCCTGGCAGGAGGGCGTGCCCCTGATCCTGGGCCGCCTCCTGGCCCACCAGGGACAGTGGTCCCAGGCTATCGAACAGTTGAAGTCATACGTCCAGTCCGAGCAAACTCCGGCCCTGCGCAGGGCTCTGGGTTGTGGACAACTGGCCACTGCCTATCAGATAACTGGCAATCTAGACGGCACCATCGAGGCCATGGAGAGGGAGCTGTCTCTATTTCCGGGACGCTCGGGCAATCGGTACTGGTGGGTGCAGGAGAACATGTCTCTGGCCTTGCTGTACTTCGAGAGGAGAGAGACGGAGGCCGTCGAGGAGCTTCTGGCTCAGGCCGGGCAACTGGTCTCCAACGATGCCCGTGGGCTGGCCATGATCGGCATGGCCCGATATAAGATGCAGCAGGTGAATCGGGCGGAAAGCCTGGCCCAGAAAGCCCTGCGCCGGGAAGGAGATCTGGCTCTGGCTCACTATCTGCGGGGGCTGATCTCTTTACAACAAAAGAGGTGCTGGCGCGCCGTGGCCAATTTTGAGGCCGCCTGCAATCAGGAGTTCAGCTGGGACTTTCTCTATCACGCCGCCCTGGCTCACGACAAGCGCGGCGACCAGCGGAGTGCCCGGGAGCTTTTCGATCTCCTGGTGGAGGTCCTCAGGGGAGAGGACCCGCTGGGCGTGCAGCCGGCAGATCAGGGTATGCTGGGCATTCTGCTAAGCAGACTGGACCGGCGAGATGAAGCCCTGGAACAGGGATTGCAGGCCATCGAGCGTTTTCCTCACCCGCAGGCCAAATATGACCTGGCCTCTATTTACGCCATCCAGGGGGATAAGGCCAAAGCCATGGAGTGGTTGCGGCTTGCCTTCGCCGATGGCTACCTGAAACGCCGCCAATCCCGCGTTGATTTCAACCTGGAGTGTCTGTGGTTCGATCCGGATTTCATTCTGCTGACCTTGGGAGAGTAGTAAGTGAAATGCAAGATGAAAATTGCAAAGTGAATCGTGGAAAAAAATGGAAATGATGGAGAAAACGGAACCACCCTTGCCCCTTAAGGCCGGGGGCGGGGTCGCCGTACCCGACGCTGGCCAGAGATTAGAGATCAGGGAAAAGAAGAACCGATCCTTGATCCTCGATTCTGGATCCTGGTGAAAGGCGAGAGGGACGGGGTATGATATCATTCCGAGTTCCGCGCTCCGAGTTCCAAACTCATTCTTACATTCCCGATC
>DAOVRJ010000253.1 GCA_030628225.1 Candidatus Zixiibacteriota bacterium
CTTTATCCACGCGCTGACCGCAGAGCCTTCCGGGTATTTCATGGCAAAGAGCTTCTGCCAACCCTTCTTGGGCATCTGTTCCAGATAGAAATCGTGGACCTTCTCCGGCTCATCCGTTGTCTCGAACCAGCGGTGCTCGGTCCTCTCGTAATCCCCTCTGGCTGCCGCGGGAATGGTCATCTGCACCTCTTCATGGCTCTCCGTTGCTCCTTTGTACTCGGGTATGTCCTTCCAGCCACCGCCTCCCTTGCGAGATTTCTCCTCTCCGGGCCTGGAGGCTTCCGCCGACGTCTCCGTGCCGGCCTCCTCTTTCTTCCCACCACAGGCGACCAGGCTCAGGCAACTGCTGGCCATAATGAATACCAGAGCGAGCGCTATCAGCTTTTTCATCTCATCCCTCCTTTCCATAACTGTGCGTATTCTTGTGGGCACACTGCGGTTCGCCATTGCAAAGTGAAATGAATCTCTTTGAAGGGGGAAGTGTCCCCCTCGCTCCGGCCAGCATGCGGCTTCGCCGCACCGGCTCGCTATCGGCGGCTGATGCCGCCGATGCCGTCCTTGCTCATCCGCCGCGGCCGGCCGCTCGCCTTGCTGTCCTCCGCTACCCCCTCTGAAAGACCGAGACTCGAGATTCGAGACTCGGGAACCGGGGACCGTGAATCGCAAAACACATCATAAGTTCATTGGTTTTACGAATCTCGAGTCTCGAATCTCGGGCTTTCTCATCCAGGATCCGCCAGATGTTGCTTCGCGCCGGATAGGCAACCGCCGCCGGTGGCAACAAGACTATTTCCTTCCCTCAAACTTCAGAATATCCAGAGAGGTTTGGCCACCGGCAATTCTCTTCGTCGTCGATATCACGACGCCCTTATTCCTGCCATCCTTCAACCATTCGCAGTAGGTAGAGCCTGGCCCGAAATCCACTTCCGATCCTTTTTTCCAGCCTTTCTTGGGCATCTCCTTCTGATAGAAAGAGGCCACTTTTTCCGGCGGATCATCGACGACGTACAACCGCTCTTCGACCTTTCTGAATTGTTTCTTGGTCTCCTCCACAATTATATCGCCTACTGACTCCCTGCGTTTCGCACCGGGGTAGATGGGAACATCACCCCAGTTGAGACCTCCGGCGTGCGTTTCCTCCTTGGTGACCTCTTCCGGCGCAGACGTTTCGGCCGGGGTCTCGGTGGTGGTCTCCTCTTTCTTCTCCCCACCGCCACAGGCGATAAAGCTCAGGCAGCTCAATGCCAGAATGAAGGCCAGGGCGAGAACCATCAGCTTCTTCATCTTCATCCCTCCTTTCCATCGTTTCATGGTGAGTTTAGCTCGTATGACGCTCCGGGCACACGGCGGTTGATCACGCTCACATATTCATATATTCTCGATAAAATGCGATGTGCCTCTGGGCGATGGCCTCCCAACTGTACTGCTCCTGAATGGTCTGGCGACCTGCCTCTGCCATCCTGTCAGAGAAATCCCGTTCCTCTAAAAGTTTTATCATGGCCCCGGCGAATTCCTCTGCGTTTTGAGGATCCACCAACAGACCGTTCTCTCCCGAGGTGATCACATTGCGAATTCCCCCGAATTTGGAGGCCACAACCGGCCGGCCGCAGGCCATTGCTTCCAGCGCCGTCATGCCGAACGGCTCGAATAATGAGGGCAGAGCGAACAGCTCCTCTTGCTGGTAGTGAGAAACGATGAGCTCATCCGGCACATAGCCCACGATGTGCACCTGGCCACTCAAGTCCTTCTCGGCGATGATCCTCTCCATGGCGGTGCGCACCTCCAGCTCGGTCCCCTGGGGCTGGGGAGATCCCCCGCCGATGACCAGGTGAATGTCCGGCATCTTCTTTCTGACCATGTCGAAGGCTTGCAGCAGAAGATCGTGTCCCTTGTTGGCGTCTATGCGGCTCAGGCAAAAAACGTATCTATCCGGCAGGTCGGTTTTCACCTTCTCCTGACCCGCTTTTGGAGGACGGAAAGAGTGCATATCCACCCCCGGGGAGATAACCGCCACGTTGTCCGACGTGAACCCGTACAGCTCCTGCAGTTTCTCCCTCTGAACCTCTGTGGTGACCGTCTGAGCCCTGGCCGCCTTGAATATGCGCAGCTCCTCCGATATGCGGTGCTCGAAGTTGTACTTTTTCTCCATGGCAGCCGGATCTCCGCCCATCTGCTCCCGCTTCCAGGCCCCCAGGGAGTGAGCCGTGAAAAAGGCCGGCTTGACGAATTCCGCGGCCACGTCCAGGGTGACGATCCCGGCATCCACGTAATGGCCATGGTAGAGATCGTAACTCAGATCCTGCTCCCGGATGAACCCGATCATATTCCTGGCCAGCTCGGGTAGAACTTCGTAGATCTGCTCTTTAGGTATAAATTCCCACGGCCCGGCCGGTATGCGGACAATCCTGACATCGGCACAGCCGGGGACCGGGGCGATCTGGGATTTGGACTGGTCGAACCAGCGGGTGAAAATATCCACCTTCATCCCGTGGGTGGTGAGAGCCTTGGCCAGCTGAAGCACATAGACTACCTGCCCGCCGGTGTCCGTCCTGCCCAATTGAGGGACTGGGTCGAAATAGCCGTGAGTGCTCAGCATGCAGATGCTCTTGATCCTGTCATTCGCGACTTCACTCATTCTCTTTCACTCCGTAGTCTGCGGTGATGATGATGTCTGCCTTGGATTTGTGCGCAGATATGATCTCGTGCTCGATGCGCAGCACCCTTTCCAGAAATTCATCCTGCTCCTCCCTGGCCCTGTGTTTGCGGGTCTCCCTGGTATCCAGGTAGGTCCGGTCGATGAAAACCCTCCGCTGCACATTTTTCAGCAGGGTCGTGTAGGTCCCCTCCACGATCACCACCCTGACCCCACCCAACGTGATCCTCTCCTCGGTGATGCGGTCATCGGCGAAGATGACCAGGGGTTTGACGATCTCGCTTTCTCCGGCCATGATGTCCGCAAGATTCTCATCCAGCAGGTCGAGGTGCACCTCAGAAATGCCCACATGTCCTATGTCCTTGCGGCGCATCTGTGCATTCGTCCTGGGCGGATAGACGAAGTAGTCGTCCTGCTGGAGGATGACGAATTTCAAGTCCCTTTTAGCCAGAAACCCGCTGAAAGCCTCGGCCACCTCCGACTTCCCGCTGCCGGACTCACCGGCGATGGTCATGATGAACTTGCCGGAGGATCGTGTGATCTCCGGCAGGAGCAATTCCATCAGCTCCCGGGCGGCGCGGAGGTGCTTTCCCAGCACGAAAATCCTGTCGCCTCTCATGATATTGCCTTATCTAAAAGCATCTGAAGGCTGCCAGTGAAATACCTCGAAGCTCGTTATTCGAGGTTCGAGATTCGAGATTCGTAAAATCAACGGGCTTATGATGTGTTTTGCGATTCCCGATC
>DAOVRJ010000277.1 GCA_030628225.1 Candidatus Zixiibacteriota bacterium
ACAAGCATCCAGGATCTAGGATCCGCTTTTCCTGTCATGCCTGCGCATGCAGGCATCTCCGAAAGCAGAACAAGTAAAAAATACGGCTAATGCGGAGATTCCGGCTCCCCACTTTCGTGAGGACAAGATTCGCCGGAATGACAAAAGAGAGGTTCTCCCAACTCTCACAACTCGCCTAACTCTCTCAACTCTCAGAACTATAATCCAGGATCGGTTTTGCTTTAACCAGGATCCAGGATCCAGTTCCATCCAGTATCCGGTTTCATATCGACACCAACAAACAGGAGTTAAACGGTTTTTCAACAACGGTCCCCCTCTTAAAAGGAGATCTGCCGATATGGATTTACAGAGGCTTTACTCCAAGAACGCGAAGAACATGAAGCGCAGTGCCATCCGGGAGCTCTTGAAGCTTACCAACAAGCCGGGGTTGATCTCCTTCGCCGGCGGACTGCCGGATCCCAATGTTTTCCCCACTGAAGAGATCGCCCAGATCACCGCTGAAGTTCTCGCAGATGAGGGACATAAGGCTCTGCAGTATGGTGTGACTGCCGGAGACCCCCGGTTGCGCAAAACGCTGGCAAAGTGGGAGCGCACTCAGGGATTGGAGCTAAGCGAGGAAAATGTCATCATCACCACAGCATCCCAACAGGGGCTGGAGTTGATCAGCAAGATCTTCATCGATCCCGGAGACACGGTCATCGTGGAACTTCCCAGCTATCTGGGCGGCCTGAACGCCTTTACCAGCTACCGGGCCAATCTGGTGAGCATCCCCCTGGACGATGAGGGTATGAAGATAGATCTGCTGCGGGACAAGCTCAAAGAGCTGCATGACTCTGGGCAGATGCCTAAATTCATCTACGTGGTGCCTGACTTCCAAAATCCGGCCGGGGTGACCATGTCCGCTGAGAGGCGAGAGGCGCTGCTGGAGCTCTGCTACAAATATGACCTGCCCCTGGTGGAGGATACCCCCTATCGGGAGCTGCGTTTCGAGGGCACCTCTCCCCCGGATCTGCTGTCCATGGACGACAGAGGTCACGTTATCTCCCTGCATACCTTCTCCAAGATCCTTTTCCCGGGCATGCGACTGGGCTGGACCATCGGGTCCAGGGAGATCATCGACAAGCTGGAGGTGGCCAAGCAATCCATGGATCTGTGTACACCTCCTTTCAACCAGGCCATCGTCCTCCGCTACATGGAGCGCGGGCTCCTGGAGCCACAGATCGAACGGGTGATCGGCGTCTATCGCAAAAAACGAGATGCCATGCTAAAGGCGCTGGAGACCTATATGCCCAAGGACCCCGATATCCACTGGACCCGTCCGGAGGGCGGCCTGTTCCTGTGGGTGACCTTTCCCCGGAAGATCAACACCCAGGAGATGTTTGCCGATGCGGTGAAACAAGATGTGGCCTATGTGGTGGGCAACGCCTTTTGCGCCGATGGCGGCGGAGAGAATGCCATGCGCCTGAATTTCTCCTTCCCCACCGAGGAGCAGATCCCCGAGGGTATCCGCCGGCTGGCCGAGGCGGTGAAGGCGAGGCTGAAATAAGAAAGCAAAGCAAGCAGGCTGAACTCTATTTTTACAAACCAGCCCGAAACCGGAAGGAGGATCAAAATGGGTTTGAGGATATTCCTGGCGACTTCTCTCGCCCTGACCATGGCTCTTTTCTGCTTCAACTCGGGCGATGCCGCAGATAAAAACCTCGGCTGGAGCACGTTTTTGGGTGGTAGTAAAGATGATCGGGCCTATGGTCTGGCGGTAGATGATGCCGGTTACGTGTATCTGGCCGGCGAGACCACCTCTTTAGATTTTCCCACCACTGCCGGTGCCTTCGACAGCACACGCGACAACTACGCGGCCTTCGTGACCAAGCTGGATCCCACGGCCAGCAGTCTGGTTTATTCCACCTTTCTGGGGGGCACCGGCACCGATTACGGGGAGGACATGGCTCTGGATGCCGAGAACAATGTCTTCGTGGTCGGCTACACCCTTTCCAACGACTTTCCGGTCACCCCGGGGGCTTTCGATACCACGCACAACGGTTCCCGGGATGCGTTTGTGGCCAAGCTCAACGCCGCCGGCAATGCCCTGGAGTATGCCACCTACCTGGGAGGAAGCGACTACGACTACGGGTACGGCATCGCCATCGACACCCTGGGTCATGCCTATATCACCGGCAACACCGAGTCGGATGACTTTCCCACCACCAGCGGGGCCCTGGACGGCAGCTTCAACGGCGGCTATTCTGGCGACGCCTTTGTGGCCAAGCTCAACCCAACGGGAGATGATCTGGAGTACAGTACCTTTATGGGAGGGGACGACGACGACTATGGCCGGGACATCGCTGCCGATAACTCCGGTTACGCTTACATCACCGGCTATACCGAGTCGGACGATTTCCCCGTCACCGCCGGTGCCCTGGACGAAAGCTTCAATGGCGGCTATCACCCCGACGCCTTCGTGGCCAAGCTCAATCCCTCCGGCAGTGCTTTGACTTACTGCACCTTCCTGGGGGGAGATGATGAGGATCGGGGGTACGCCATCACCATCGATGATCTCGGCAACGCCTATGTGGCCGGCTATACCGAGTCGGATGACTTTCCCACCACGGCCGCGGCGTATGACACCACCTTCGACCCCTCTCGGGATGCCTTTGTGATCAAGCTCAACTCTGCCGGAAGCGATCTGGAGTACGGTACCTTCATAGGCGGCGATTACCACGATGTGGCCTATGGCATCTTCTCAAATGCCGCCGGAGACGTATATGTGGCCGGATATACCAGGTCGGAGGACTTTCCCACCACGGCCAATGCGGTGGATGACACGCACAACGGCCAGGAGGATGCCTTTGTGGTCCAGCTGGATCCGGCACTCAGCGTCCTCGAGTATGCCACCTATCTGGGAGGAAGCTGTGACGATGTGGCCAACCGGGTGTTCGTGGACGCCTCCGGGAACATCTACCTGGCCGGCGAGACCTATTCCGAGGACTTCCCCACCACCGACGGAGTCTTC
>DAOVRJ010000147.1 GCA_030628225.1 Candidatus Zixiibacteriota bacterium
CCTGAATAGCCGCCTCGGCCTCCTGGGGCGTGGCCTTTTGAAAGATTCCCACCACCTGATCCTTCTCCGATGGGTTGTAAGAGGAAAATTTCTGAGCCGTTTTCACCCTTTGGGATCCGATGATGATGTCGTACTCCTGGCCCAACTGGGCACTCACTTCCTCCAGGGCATCCCTCATCCTGCGTTGATTTTCCTGTTTGCCGAAATCGATGTACGCCTCATTTTTGAATACGGAAACCATCGTCGCCTCCATAATTCTACAATGACAAAATTGGGAATAAGAGCTCGTAAATAGATTGTGAATATTTCCACAGCTTTACTGAATATAGCGCACCCCACTCAACATATCAACCCGATTATCGATCCCGCGCCGATTTTCTAACGTCCTATTTATTATGATGTTATGTGCTCCTTACCCTTTAAGAAAAACGAAAACAGCCCCCATGCCGGAAAAAACGGGCTTAGCCGGAAGATCTCTCTTTTCTGAAATCCGTCAGCTCCTTAGCCATCTGGGCGATGTGCTCGGCACTCACCTCGAATTCCTTGACCAGCTCCCAGGGCTTCCCGGACTCTCCGAAGCGGTCCTTGACCCCGATCATGCCCATGAGAAACGGCTTTCCGTATATCTCTCTAGATTGGGAGATGGCAGCGCTAATCCAGTTTCCGAAACCTCCGATCTGGTGCTCCTCGGCGCTGATCACCAGTCCGGTTTCCAAGGCTGCCTGGACTATAGTCTGTTTGTCCAGAGGCTTCACGGTGTGCATGTCGATGACCCGGGTCTCCAGACCAAAGTCCTCCTTGAGAATATAGGCAGCCCGCATGGCCTCAGGAACCGAGGGGCCACAGGCGACGATGGTCAAATCCTCCCCCTCAGAACGATAATTGGAGCCGAGAAACCACTCGAAGGCATCTATGAAATTGTCTTTTTCGCCCCGATAGCGGACGATGTTGGCCTGGCCCCATGTGTAGGGGGTCTGCGGAGTGGTCACCACCGGGGTGGCCTCCCGGGCGAAGCGCACGTACTTGGGACCCGGCACGTGAAACAGCAGGTGCTCGCAGGCCCTTCTGGTTTCCACAGAGTCGCAGGGCACCTCCACCATCATGTTGGGTAGACCGCACATCTGGAACAGCTCTTCCAGGGCTTGATGAGTGGCCCCATCTGGCCCCACGGAGACGCCGCCGTGGGCACCGGCGACGAACACGTTAAAATTGCCGTAGCAGACAGTGGTGCGCAGTTGATCCAGATTTCGGCTGGAGGCGAAAACGCCGTACGTGCCGAAAACGGGCAACTTACCCTCCTTGGCCAGACCCGCAGCCACGGCGGTGGCGCTCTGCTCGGCGATGCCCATGTTCAAAAAACGCGGTTTTCGCTCGGGGTTCTTCTCGTAGAAGTTGCTGATGGTTATAGAGCCGGAGATGTCCGCCCCCAGACAGACAATGCGCTGGTCATCTCCCTTTTCCTGCAGAGTTCGCCCGAAACCCTTGCGGGTGGGGTCCATCTCCGCCTTCATGCGGGGACCTTGGTTCCAGAAATAATCCCGGCTGAACTTGGGCATCTTGGCATCGAGTTTTTTGTCTGCCTCTTTCTGGCAAGTCTCGGCCCGATCGATCAGCTCTTCCAGATCCAGCTTGCCCGTCAAACCAAGTTGTTCTAAGGCGTCATCCAGCTGCTGGCGGTCAGGAGCTTTACCGTGCCAGCCGGCCACATCCTCCATATAATTGATGCCTTTGCCCTTCGTCGTGTGAGCCACGATGACCGTGGGCTTGCCCTGATGGGCCTTGGCCTCCTCAAAGGCATCCAGGATCTCCTTCATGTCGTGCCCATCGATCTCAATGACATTCCACTTGAAGCTTTTGTACTTGTCCACGATGGGCTCGATGTCCATCACATCCTCCACCCAGCCATCGATCTGCAGCCGGTTTTTATCCAGGATGTTAATTAAATTATCCAGCTGGAAGTGGCCGGCCTCCATGATGGCCTCCCAGATCTGCCCCTCCTGGTGCTCGCCATCCCCGGTGAGAGCATAGACGGTGTAGTCCTTCCTGTCCAGCTTACCCGCCAGAGCGATCCCCACGGCGATGCTCAGCCCCTGTCCCAAGGAGCCGGTGGAAGCCTCCACTCCCGGCAACCTTAACCAATGGGGATGCCCCTGAAAGGGGCTGTATAGCTTGCGCAGCTTGACCACTTCCCGCACATCATAGTATCCGGCCATACCCAACCCCAGATACAGGGCGGGCGCCTTGTGCCCCGCTGACCAGATTATCCGGTCCCGGCCATCCCAGGCAGGCTCTTGAGGATCGTGATTGGCCACATGCAGGTAAAGAGCCGTGGTGATGTCCATGATGGACAGAGTACCTCCCGAATGGCCGGATCCGGCGGCGTACAGGGAGACCAAGTTGTATCCCCGCATCATGTTGGCTGCTTTTTCCAATCCCTCAATGGTATAAGTCTGGCGAACTTTTCCCGTTTTTGAATCAACCAGTGCCATATCTCCTCCCTATTTCATGAACCAGCGAACATCGAATATTTAGGCTAATACACAAGAAATTTAGCATAACAAGATTTAAAGCTCAAGTCAAGGGGTATTTAAAAAGTTGACTGAACTTTTTAACCATCACCCAAAAAGATCGTTTCCTCCTAACAAACACCTGGTCAATATACCAAGAAGCATAGCGCACAGTATGCTCGCCAGTGTGCCGATCAAATAGTACTCGGCGAATTTGCGACTCTTTAGCTCCTCAAAACGAGCGATGGACTTGGCGGTAAATATCAATGCAATAGACGAATACTCCCCTATCAAAACAAGCGTTAAGACGAAAATCCTTTCCAGGACCCCGATGATAGCTCCAGCTCTCTTCAATCCTCCGTCCGGCAGTCGATACTGCCTTAAAATCAAGGTCACCACAAAATGTACCCCTCCTGTCGCTAACAGGTAGGAAACAAAATAGATTGCTATTTTAAGTACATGGTTTGAATGAATCATCGCTATTTGCTCGTCAAGTGCTTTGGCTTTACTCTTCATTTGTCAAGTTTTATTACTTGACCTTCGTTTGTCAGATGTTTTTACCTGACTTTTGTCTGTCAAGCGTTTTTGCTTGACCTTACTTCTGTCAAGTGTTTTAGCTTTACTTCCTGTTTGTCAAGCGTTTTTACTTGACGATGCCTGTGCCTGAACTATTTCTTCAAGTAGCTCTTAAGTAATTTGTTAACAAGATTATTCCCTGCCATGACGAGTTCCCAATGTGCGCCGATCAAAAACTGATATGCCGCCTGTCTTGTATAACCAAAATGCTTTCCCAGCTGCTCATAAGTAAAATTCGGATGCAGTCGATAATAACTCACTAATGCTCGCTGTCTTTCTGTCCATGAGTTTTCTAAAAGCTCAATGAAGCGGAGTAATTCATTAATCATGTCATCCGTGGGATTGGGTGTACTTGAAGATTTGATGATGATGTTTCTCTTTTTCTTTTTACATACCTCTAATACATCTCTCGCTCTGTAAAAGGCGCTCCCCCTCATCCCCACTTCTTCATCTAAAAGTTTTTCAATAGCGCCGACACCGAGACCGCAATAGATATCCACCGGCAGTTTGCTTCTCATGAAATTCAACAGCTCGATCGCTCTTTCGGGCGTCTTGATCGCCCCCTGAAATTCGTCTCCCACTGTCGGTGTAAAGCGAACGATGATCACATCGGAAAATCTCTCGTTTGTCTCCTCAAGCACTCTTTTAAGTTCCCCGAAAAGATGTTCCCAATCGTCCAGTTCTCTTGAGCCTTTTATATCTCCGATAATCGCGCAATTGCACGACTCCCCCTTCTCTCCACCATGCCGTATGTCTTCCATCGTTTTTCCCCTTTTCACACTATTCTCTGTCTGCAATTCCCGGGGATTCGCTCATTTAAGTGAGTATCGCGCGCATGGCCCCAATTTAAATTCGCGGTTGAACTGCTTATACATCATTCATCCCCAAAGCAAACGCCTATGGCCTTGTTGGCCAGGATCAGGGGATGATCCGGGGGAACCAGTTTCTGCTTGGCCACGGCCTTATCCAATTCCACAGGGACGACCCGATCGTTTTTGAGGGCCACCATAAGCCCGAAACGCCCTTCGGCTACCAAATCCGCTGCCGCACAGCCGAAGCGCGTGGCCAGGATGCGATCTGAGGGAACGGGAGTCCCTCCCCGCTGCAGATGACCCAGGACGGTCACCCGGCATTCCTGGCCAGTTTCTTTCTCGATATCCACAGCCAGGTTCCGGCTAATGCCTCCCAATCGCCAGGGGTCAGTGCTCTCCTCGATCACCCGATCCACCACCATCTCTCCCCCCCTTGGCTTGGCCCCCTCGGCCACCACCACGATGCTGAACCTCTTGCCCTTTCTGCTTCGCTCACAGACCTTCTGGCTTATCACCTCCAGGTCGTAGGGCATCTCCGGGATCAGGATCACATCTCCCCCGGAGGCCACCCCAGCAGCCAGGGCGATCCAGCCGGCATAGCGGCCCATGGTCTCCACCAGCATCACCCGGTGGTGAGACTGGGCTGTGCTGTGGATCTTGTCGATGGCCTCGGTGGCGTTAAAGACTGCCGTAGCGTAACCGAAGGTCACGTCCGTCTCGCACAGATCGTTGTCGATGGTCTTGGGCACGCCTACCACATTCATCCCTTTCTGGCAAAGACCCTGAGCGATGGACAGAGATCCATCCCCACCGATGACCACCAGAGCGTCCAGTTTCTGCTTTCCGTAATTCTCCATTACCTGGTCAGACACATCCTGGAAGCTCAACCCCTGCGGTCCTTTTTGGGGATGTCGAAAAGGGTTCGCCCTGTTCGAGGTGCCTAAAATCGTTCCCCCCAGGGTGAGGATGCCGGAGACATCTTCAACATCCAGGCAGCGGTGCTTATCGTGGATCAACCCCCAAAACCCATCCCGGTAGCCCGTCACCTCCATCCCGTACTTCATGATGGCCGTTTTGGCCACGGCTCGAATAACCGCGTTGATCCCAGGACAATCCCCACCGCCGGTGAGAATGGCGATGCGCTTGGGTTTGCTCATCCTGCTTCTCCTTCTGCGCTATTTTTTTATGAAAAGTTCGGAGAGTTCTGAGAGTTTTTTTGAACTCGGAGCTGGGAGCTCGGAGTGCGGAACTCGGAATAACAATGCAAAAGCCGAGACTCGAGAAAAGAAAGACTGATCCCGGATTCTGGGTGCTTGTTAAGAACTAAACCTCGGAAAATGCAGAGTCAAGCTGGCATACACTCAGAATCGAGCATTTCACTTACCAGCATCCAGCATCCAGAATCCAGTATCTAGGATCCGCCTTTCTGAACTCCCTCAACCTCAACAAGCGGACGCATGACCGTGGCCTCCTTATGACCCACCAGGCTCATGAACCTGCCGATCATCTCGTCTTCGAGTTGAGTCCTCTCATCCTCACCCAGATCTGCACCATCCAGCCAGCCGCCGGCCATCATGTTGTGGCCTCCTGCCCGCCCCCTGCGGCCCACAAGCCGCCGGATCAGATAACCCGCCCTGGCCTTGGTGTTGGTGGTGCGAATGGACAGCACCAGCCTGTGGCCATGCCAGGCCATGCATAGAGACCAGGTGATCCGTTCCAGCCGCACCAACAGATCGGCCACCTCGGCTGCCAACTCGGGAACCTCCACTACCCCGAGCCTGCTCACAATCACGTTTTTGTAAGTGACGGCACCCTCCAGAGAACGCCCCAGAACGTTGAAATAGGACCGCGGCAGGCTGGGCCGCTCGATACGGGCCAGGTGCTTCTTGTTGGTCAGGGGAAACAGAGACAGGTAGGCCCGGGTGTCCGCCTCCCCCGCCTCCCTGCCCAGAGCTTCGGTCTCGGAGTGGATGCCGTAGAAAAGGGCGGTGGCCAGAGGGGTGGGGATCTTACAGTCGCATCCCTGCAGATATTCGGTGAGAATAGTGGCCGCGGCCCCATACCTGGGGCGCACATCCGTCAGGGGCGCTTTGGTGGCCCGCCTCAGAGGATGATGGTCGATGACCACGGTGGCCTTGACCTCCTCCGGCAGGGAGTTATTGCCTGTTTTGGGCTGGGTGTCCACCAGGGCGATGTGCCGGTAGTTGCGCACCCGGATGCGCCACACCGGACTCAACTTGATCTTCAACAGGCGCAGCATGGCCCTGTTCTCGGCCCGGCCCACGATGCCCCCGTAGCCCACTGTGGATCTGATGCCGAATTTCTCGCCGACCAGGTGCTTCAGAGCCACGGCGCTGGCGATGGAATCGGGGTCGGGGTTATCATGGGTCAGGATCAGCAGGCGGCGGCAATTGCTCAGCACCGCCTCCAATCTAACCAGCGCCTGGGCGGTTTGCGTCTGGACGGGTTCCATCTGTGATCTCCCGATAAAAGACAAGGGCAAAAACCGGCATGACAGATCTTGCCGGACAAATTTCTTCCGGGGAAGCTCCACGCCCCAGCTCACCCCGCCGAGACTAGCCC
>DAOVRJ010000286.1 GCA_030628225.1 Candidatus Zixiibacteriota bacterium
ACGCCGATGTGGTCTTTGCCAAGAAGGACTTGCGCCGATATTGTCGCCAGCACGGCATCGGGCATATATCCTACCGGGATTTTAGCGACGTGCTGCGCCAGATGCAGTCGCTGATGGACACGGAGTTTGAACACAGCAAAAGGGGTTCATCAATCCAACGGAGGAACAGGTGAAAGCCGTGATCATGGCCGGGGGATTCGGCACTCGGCTCCGTCCCCTGACCATAGATCTTCCCAAGCCGATGGTACCCATGGTCAACCGGCCCATCATGGAGCATATTGTCAGGCTGTTGGCCCAGCACGACATCACCGATTTGGTCTGTCTGCTCTACTTCCAGGGAGAGAAGATCCAGGATTATTTCGGGGATGGCTCCAGGTTCGGAGTGAGGATGACCTACGTGACCGCCAAGGAGGATTTCGGGACAGCGGGGGCCGTCAAAAATGCCCAGGAGCACTTGGCGGAGAGGTTCCTGATTATCAGTGGGGATCTGCTCACCGATTTCGACCTGACCAGGCTCATCCGCTTCCATCGGGACAAAGGGGCCAGGGCCACCATCACCCTCACCCGTGTCTCCGATCCGCTGTCCTACGGCATCGTCATCGCCCAGGAGGACGGCCAAATCTCTCGTTTCCTGGAAAAACCCACCTGGGGTCAGGTGTTCAGCGACACTATCAACACGGGCATCTATGTTCTGGAGCCCGGTGCTCTGGATCTCATCCCGCAGAGGACCAATTTCGATTTCAGCAAGGATCTTTTCCCCCGATTGATGGAGGAGCGGAAGTCCCTCTACGGATACGTAGCCGAGGGATATTGGCGGGATATTGGCGATTTAAATGAGTATCGCCGCAGCCACGGGGATATCCTGAAGAAGCGAGTTCAACTGAGCATTCCCGGTAAGCTCCAGCAAATGGAGGGGGTTCAGGTGTGGGCCGACAAGGGTAGCACCATCAGCCCGAAGGCCAGGCTGCGGGGTGTGGTGGTGGTGGGCCGGGGGTGTGTCGTTGGGGAAGGAGCCAGCCTGACCGACTGTGTTATCGGCGATGGCACCACCGTCGGGGAGGAGGCGGCCCTGACCCGCTGTGTGTTGTGGGATGGAGTGAGCGTGGGCCGCAAAGCCAGCCTGACCGAGGCCATCGTGGGATCAGGGTCGGCCATAGGAGATGAAGCGTATCTAATGGAGAACGTCATCGTCAGCCACGGGTGCCAGATCGGACGGGAGAGCCGCATCAAGTCCAACGTCAAGATCTGGCCAGGAAAAGTGGTGGACCAGGGTGCGCTTCTTTCTGCCAGCCTGGTGTGGGGGGAGAGGTGGCAGCGGGAGCTTTTTAACCAGGCCAAGGTCAGCGGTCTGGCCAACGCGGAGCTCACCCCGGAGTTCGCCGCCAAGCTGGGGGCCGCCTTCGGTGCCTTTCTGGGCAAGGGCAGCCACGTTATCACCAGCCGGGACGGCGATAAATCATCGCGCATGACCAAGGAGGCCATCATCGCGGGTCTCCTGTCGGTGGGCGTCAACGTCATGAACCTGCAGGCCACGGCCATCCCCGTGGTTCGCTATGAGCTAAAATCTGGTCGGGAGCTGGGTGGGCTGCACGTGCGCCGGTCTCCCTACCGCAACGGCATTCAGGATATCATCTTCTTCGACGCCGGGGGCAAGGACCTGCCCACCTCCAAGACCAAGGCGGTGGAGCGGCTCTTTTTCCGGGAGGATTTTCACCGGGCCTCTCCGGCGGAGACGGGGATAATGGAGTTTCCCTACCGGGTGGTGGAGTCCTATCACGAGGGTTTTCTCAACGCCATCGACCGGGAGGCCATCGCCAGGGCCCGCTTCAAGATCGTCATCGACTACTCCAGCGGTGCGGCGGCAAACATCTTTCCCTCTATCTTAGGGGAATTGGGTTGTGAGGTGATCTCCCTGAACGCCTTCCTGGACCCGCGCTTTCTATCCATCACCGCCGAGTCCTTCCACCGCTCTGTGGATCAGCTTTCCGCCATCGTCACCTCCCTGAAGGCCGACGCCGGCTTTCTGCTGGATCCGGGGGCTGAGCGGATCTTCCTGGTGGGGGACGACGGCCAGCTCATCGACAACTCTCATCTGGTGTTGCTGGTGACGCACCTGGTTCTGTCCACGGCCAGGGTAAAGCAGATCGGCGTGCCCGTTACTGCCTCCCAACAGATTGAGCGCATGGCCGCTGAACAGGGCGTGGAGGTCATCAGAACGCGCGATGACCACGGCTCCATGATGGACATGGCCTCCCAGCCGGAGGTTGGCTTCGTGGGCGGCACCCGCGGGGGATTCATCTTCCCCGAGTTCCAGCGTGGCTGCGATGCCATGTACTCCGTGGCCAAAGTGTTGGAGCTCGTGGCCCGCCAGGGCCTGGGGACTGCTCAGCTCAAGGAGAAGTGCCCCAAGCCCATCATCCTCAGTCGGGTGGTGCCCTGCCCCTGGAGCGCCAAAGGGCAGGTGATGCGCCGGATGATGGAGCACACCGAGGGCCAGCGACGGGAGCTGATCGATGGGGTCAGATTGCTGTTCGACGACTCCTGGGTGCTGGTCATCCCCTCGGTCTATGAGGCCATCTTCCGCGTCTTCGCCGAGGCACCGGCGGAGAAGCAGGCCAAGGCCCTGATCGAGGAGTATGCCGGGAAGATTAAGGAGTGGCAGAAGGATGGGGGTAGGTGAGGGTTTGGGTGGTGCCTGATGATTGAGCGGCGGCCGCAAGGCCGCCTTTTTTAATGCAATGAAAAATGTAAAAAGAAATGAAAAGTGAAAAATTGACAAACGAATCCTCTGGGCGAAGTTCATTTTGAAATTTGCACTTTGCATTTTTCAATTTGCATTTGGGGCAGTGGAGATGGGAGGGGGAAGTGTC